>NZ_CAXBOC010000437.1:0-4872 GCF_963976465.1 uncultured Cyclobacterium sp.
CCTTACCAGAAGGTATTTTCTTTTTAAACAGTATTTCGCCGCTATAATTGAAATAACCAATAGCATGCGGCCTAAACGTTGCCCAAACCTTATCCTCCTCCAGCCCTGCAATTCCTGAACGCCTTCTCATACTATTAAGCCCATCATTTTCAAATAGGATCTCATTGGCCACTTTTCCATCTTCCATATTCATAAATTGTAAACTCTTTGAATTAGAATTCAGGTAAAAAAGGTATTGACCTGAGTCTGATTCTATCAAGTGAACATAACCTGGATTAGGTATGGTCAGAACTTCAGGCTTAATTTTTAATTCTTTAACCTTTATTACTTCAAGTAATTTATTCTCTGCTTCTCCCTGACATGAATAAAATAGGAAAAGGAAAATGATAAAAACATTCCTGTTTTCTGATAAATTATTTGTAAAAATTAACATATAAAGAGCTATTCAAAATGGTTTTTTTCTTATCAAAGGTCACCTATAAAGTTTCTCAATACTTAAAGGAAAGAGAACTAAACTTAATCATTTAATAACTAATATCAAAGTTTAAAATTCTTTCTAAGCTTTGATTTATAATTTTTAATGCAATGGGTGGGGCAAATTCGTCTAGATTAAGGCTGGTTAAGGGCTGAATAGTTTGGATTGACCTAATGCGCGTTTTTGATAAGAAATAGACGTTGTGATTTTGTCAGCATTGTTGCAGAAAAGAGCAACAATACCGCCAAAATCATATCAACTGATAATTTACTAAACCAGTGGCTGACGCCACTGGCTACAAAAATATCACCCCTGCCGGGGTTTTAAGTTTCAAACAGGTTATTACCTATTACCTGGCTTAAAAATTTCACTTGGAAGGCTCGCTTTACCCTAAGCTGCTCACATACCATCACGATAACATCACACCCTGAAGGCTTATTCATCAGTCAAAATCACTTCATCAACGTGGGCGATTCTAAAAGTGATCGGCAATTTTAACATCGCGGGTTCCAAAGACTTTTACTAGTTGGCTTCGATGACTTCGACAAGCTCAGCCACCTCAGCCACCGTAGTCAACTTAGATATCGCAATTACCTATGGCACCGGAGACAACACAGCAACCGCAACCATGGGGTATATTTCAGCCAGTATTACCATTCCCTTCACCGAATATTACTTTAATTAGTACATTCTAAACATATGATCTTCGTCCCCACAGGCCTAGAGGGCCTGAACAATAATAGCCGTGGGTGGCAACCCACGGGTTGGAAACCTACCTGAAATACTACAACCCCGGACGGGGTTGAACAGGTACCAAATTTTACCCTAAACGCTTAGAATGACCTGATAAATCAACTTATCCGCTTCACATGATTGAACCCTCTCACATGGATTACTGTTACTTTTAATACACTTAGGCAAATTTAAGGGCAGAGATTATGATCAAAATCATAAGATCATGCAGCAATTTTAGTTTTGCAAACAAAGTGCATTTAAACAAATAAATCCTTACTTTTGCATTCAAATGGCGAAAGCATTTATTCACATATCGCTCTCCTTGATGATCTTGCTCAACGGCTTGGTTTTTTCTGTCATACAGATGGACTTCACCATTAACCGCGCTTATATCATTGAGAATTTTTGTGTGAATAAGGACAAACCCATGCTGCACTGTGATGGGCAATGTTTCCTGGCAGAGAAATTAAAAAAGGCCCAGGACCAAAAAGAAAACCAAGCAGGCGGCATAGAATTTAACAGAGACTTTGGAATTTTCATTTTACAAGAAGCCTCTATTTCATTGACTACCCTTCCATCCACAACCCTAAATCACGGAGCTTCCTATCAGGAAGCCTACAGGGTTTCCCAACTCGTAGATATTTTTCACCCGCCCAAAGCAATTGCCTAAATTTCTTTGACAGAGGGCCATTTAATCTTAAAAACGAGTTAAAATAGCTATTGTACATTTTGGTTTAAAGGCTTGAAAGGCAGATAAGGCTTACAACTTAGCCACCTTAACACCAAAATTGCAATCAAACTCGTTTTTTTGACGTTTCTTTAGAGCATCCTGTCAAATTTCCTATTATTCTACATTGGCTGGTAAAGGTTATGTCACGATACCCAATTACTTATTCTATTGGGATAATCATGATTTGCACGTCAATTTGGGCATGTAAGGAAGAATTGGTTGAAGAACCCCTTCCTGAAAACTCCGAAATTGAATTACAACATCCTGATTATTTCCCTAACAATATTGCTTCACCAAGCGACAATCCACTCACAGAGAAAGGTGTTGAGCTAGGCCGCATGCTTTTCTATGAAAAACAACTGTCACTGGACGGGTCCATTTCATGTGCTTCCTGTCATCAGCAGGCTAAGGCTTTCACGGATGGTGAGCAGTTTAGCACCGGTGTAAATGGCACCATTGGTGTAAAGAACGCCATGTCATTGGCCAATTTGCATTGGACCTCTAGGTTCTTTTGGGACGGCCGTGCAGAAAGTCTGGAAGATCAGGCCCTTCAGCCAATTTCGGATCCTACTGAAATGAACTTACCCATAGAGGAAGCGGTAGAAAGGCTACAAAATGATCCGGACTACCCAGCACGCTTTGAAGCAGCTTTTGGAACGGACCAAATAAGTGCTGAACTGGTCAGCAAGGCCATTGCCCAATTTATGCGAACATTGGTCTCCGGCAACTCAAGGTTCGATCAATGGATCAATGAAGAGATTGTCCTTACCGATATCGAACAGTTAGGAATGGAGCTTTTCTTTACCCATCCGGAAGCTTCTATATCACTACGTGGTGGAAACTGTGGGGACTGCCACCTGGGGTTTTTAACCTCCGGGGACAGAAACGATTTGTTGGGATTCCATAACAATGGTCTGGATTCAGATGAAAATTTAAATTCGGGCTTAGAAGCGGTCACGGGAAAATCGGAAGACAAGGGTAAATTCAAAGCCCCAACGCTACGAAATATCGCACTAACCGCACCCTATATGCATGATGGAAGGTTTAACACTTTGGAAGAGGTCTTGGACCATTACAATGAGCATGTGGAAAGCAATGCTACTTTGGATATCCTTATCCTGGAAGCCAGCAATGAAGTCATTACACCGGGAGACCCCGTAAAGCTCCACCTTACTACTCAAGAAAAAGAGGCCATTATCGCCTTTTTACACACATTAACAGACGAGACATTTATAACTGATCCGGCATTTTCGGATCCTTTTAATTAAAATATGATGAAAAATTTAGCTATTATACTATTGGTCCTTTTAGGCTTTACTTCTTGTAAAGAGAATGAAGAAGAAATGTTTACATCAATTCAAGTGAACCTTGAATTCGCTCATGTTCTCAATGGAGAAGCATTAGAACTGGATGGAAAAGCTTATACCCTACCCTCAGGTGAAAGCTTCACCCCAAGTAAATTCAAGTATTACATTTCTAATATTACCTTTGAAAACAGTCAAACCGGAAGCACCTATACCTTAGCAGATGGTTATTACCTTATTGATGAAGCCGGAAAAAAAGAGATCACTTTTGAAGTACCAGCTGGGAGTTACGACAAACTGTCTTATTATGTGGGTATAGACAAAGAAAGAAACCTATCTACAGATCAGGTTGGAGACCTTGACCCCAACAACGACATGGTCTGGAGCTGGAAAACAGGATACAAATTCTTGGTATTGGAAGGTGAATGGGAATATGAAAATTCTGACAGAAGAGGACTTGTCATTCATATTGGCAATAACGATCCGGAGACAGAAGTTAATTTCAAAGAATTCTCTTTTGACTTATCTTCAGAGGGCTTAACCTTAGGTAGTGAAGCCATGGTAGACCTTGACATTGAAGCAGAAATAAGCAGCTTGTTCACCGGCGACAGTGACCTAGTGGTACATGAGCTAGAAAGCACAAGTATCATGGGAGGACCATTGGCCATTTCTGTGGCGAACAATTACCAGCAAAGCCTTTTCTCTATCAAATAAATCATTGGCACACCTTTAAGTAAATGGAATTCCGAAAATCCAGTTTGTCATTGATAATGCTTGCAACAGGCTTTTTGAATGCTTGCATGCCTGCATTTGAAGAGGTGGAAAAAAGTGCACTGGAATATTATGTTCCGGTGTATTCTTCTTCGCTTCAACAGGATGACTTTCCCCAACCGGAACGGAATTACCTCAGCAAAGAAGGAGTAGAATTGGGCAAAACATTGTTTTTTGACCCTGAATTGTCTGCCAATGGAAAAGTTTCATGTGCAGGTTGTCACTTGCCGGAAAAAGCTTTCAGCGATGGACTGGCATTGACCAATATTGGCGTATCCGGATCGGCCTTGCGTAGGAACTCACCTGCCTTATTTAATCTAGCTTGGCATGATGGACTCTTTTGGGAAGGTGGAGCCAATGACCTGGAATCCATGGTTTTCGGCCCGCTAACACATCCCGACGAAATGGCAGCAGATCTAAATGAAGTACTTGAATACATCAACACCCATGAAGCTTACCCTCTGTTATTTCAGGAGGCCTTTTCTTCAGACAGCATTACAAGTTCTAGCATTGCTAGGTCTCTTGCCCAGTTTATGCGGACCCTTATTTCCGATGACAGCAAATATGACCAATGGAAAAGGGACGAAACCGAGCTCAATTCCGAAGAGTTGAAAGGCTACAGCGTATACCAAGAACATTGCAGTAGCTGCCATAAGGAAGGTTTGTTTACTGATTTAAGTTATCATAACAATGGTCTGGACAGCAGCTATCCCGATCCACCTGAATTGGAAGGACTGTACCAAGGCAGGTACAGAATCACCTACAAAGACGAGGACAAGGGTGCTTATAAAACTGCTTCCCTGAGAAACCTTTCTTTTACGGCTCCCTACATGCATGATGGCAGGTTTGCTAACCTT
>NZ_CAXBOC010000438.1:0-4866 GCF_963976465.1 uncultured Cyclobacterium sp.
TTTCCGGCAAGTCAATGGCATTGTATTCGAACTTATTAGTCCAGTCAAATCTAAAAACGTTAAAACCGTCAAAACACTCCGTAGGGAGGATATCAAATGCCTTTAATACAATCAAAAACCGGTCAATACCGCCAAAAGGGTAATCCAATGTTGAGAATTCGATGATGCCTTGTTGTTCCACGTTGAATTCCAGGTTTGTGAAATCCACTTCAAAGCCGAACTCCAGATAGTTGAATATGGATAAAGTTTCTTCAATTCCTAGCTCTCCTAATCTTTTATTATCAATTTTTAAGTACTCCATTAAAATCCCATTTGCGTATTCAGGGATTAACCTTTGGTACCTTTTTGCTGCAGGATCTTCAAATATAAAATCACATAACTTTTCTACTGCCTTATCGACTTCATCCTGCGATAATTTTTCCCATTCGATGGGTTCAGGCTCTTCTTCCTTAAAACTAAAATTGGGTTGTCGAACGGTCACCATGTGTTGGTAGAGCTTAAAAAAATCTTCGAACTTGGAAGGAGATTGATTATTGAACTTGATGTATAACATTAAAAATTTATTAGGGTTGAGTAAGTCTTTCTATGGGAATAATAGCCATCTCAGCACTGTTGTTGTTCCATAACTCTCTACCTTTTCCTTCAGGCCGACCCACTTTTCCACCACTGTTGGAGTAGCCAATGTAGAGCTTATCTTGGTGTTCTACAGCATGAGGATAGGCCAAAGCTGCATTGGGGTGGGATTCTCCTACACCTTCCGGGAAATCAGCATGTCGGATTACAAAAACCTTTGAAAAGAGTAACTCGCCGGGTTGACTAAGTGCAATGGTTAAGGTTTTTCTTGATTTATTGACGCCATCATAAGTTGCGCCAATTAAAAAATACTCACCAGTACTCAATTGGCCGGAATATGGCTTTGAGGTGGACATGGGTAAATTACTTGTGCTAACCTTAGACCAGGTTTGTCCATAATCAGCACTTTTTGAGGCCAATGCAATGGCTTCTTCGCCCCAGCGGGCAATATTAATGATATTGGCGCCATCAATTAATATTGAACTTTCCCCCCAGACTTTTTTTGTATCCATAGGTATTACCACCACTTTCCAGTTCGTGAAATCATCACCTTTGCTTATGGCTACAGCCGGAGGGTTATTGCCACTTCCAGTTTCATTTACTTGAAAGCCGGACATTATCCAGTTGCCATTGTCCATTTTTTCAGGAGCTGTTAGCGGCCAAAAATTATCCCTCGCCACGATGCCTTTATCGGTCCAGGTGTCTGTGTTCTCATCGAGTAGGTAAGCCCGCATACGTAAGTTTTCCATAATGCCATCATATTCACCATGGAAAGCCCATAACTGCCCATTATGAGATAGAAATTCGCCATGGCTTACAGCAACCTGTCCACCACCTCCAATATTTTTTAGCGGCCCCCAGGTTTTGCCCCCGTCTTCACTGACCCGGTAATTGGCCTCTTCAGTTACGGTGTTTTCTCCGTTTTTATTGTGACCGAAAGATGCGTAAAGTTTGTCTTTGTGCCAGATTAAGGCCAGGCCGTGTAAAAATCTGTAGCCGTCTTTGGCAAACTCAAAGGGTTTGATGACAGAAAATTCAATATTATCAATGATGGAGATTTCATTTAATTCAGGAAGTTTCTCACTTGGTTTCCACAATGGGAAATTATCCTGTGCCATAATCGGCATGGTCGTTAAAATTGCAATCAATAAAAATATAAATCTCATTCGGCGCTTGTTTTGGTTTATTTGGCAATATTGTTAGGGTCATAAAGATAACAAGCCATCTAATTTCTAAGTGCTTTCTTAAGATTATTATTCATAATTTTAATCTTCAATTGAGCATCGGAAGCATCGGTTAGTTTAGGGGCTGACAATTAATTTTTGCCTGAAAAGAAGGTTGTGCTCGTCATTGACACTTATGAAGTAAATGCCCTTGGATAAATTTTCTAAGGGAATGCTTAGTTGATTTCCGGTTGGTTTGTTCCATTCAAACTTGTTGACAAGATGACCATTGCTATTGTATATCACAACGGTTCCTTTTTCCACATAAACGTCAATTTCTAAATTTGTTTCACCCTTTGCCGGATTTGGAAAAATCCGATAGCTAACTTCTTCGCTTGGTTTTTCTTTATCGGTTATATTGTAATAATAGGACTGTAGGTTTTTCAATTCCTCGATCAATTCACTATTATTTGCTCCATTACCGATGATGGCAATTCCGGAAATGCTTGCTTTGTTAAGCTTCGAAGTCATCTCGAGGGTTAAATAACCATCTGTTACTGAGAGGTTTTCAAAAGAAAATAGGGTAGGGGAATTATGGTTTTCCACAAAAAGATCTAAGTTACTTTTCATGATTTCTTCCTCGATTGTAATGTCAAATACCCTGTTTGCTGCTTTTTCCTGAACTCCATTATGGCCAAACCAAAGCTCATTGTGAAAGGTGAAAAGGGTATAGTTGCCACTGGGAACCGGAATTGAATAAATCACATGCTTCCCATTTCTTTCTGTTTGAAAGATTGGTTCAACATCTAAATCACTGTTTTCAAATCGAGAAGAGCCGGCATTATAGTAAGTAGCATGAGCGGTTTCAGCTACAAAGGTTTCACCTATTAGTGTGGCATCATCCTGGCCTCCGGTATTTAAAAAGAAGGTGAAGTCTGCGTCCGGACTGTCTGGTTTATTTTCCGAAATGATAGCAATTCCTGAAATAGTGGCATTATTGGCGCTGGCTATAAGTCTGAGGTCAAGCAGACCGTCTGTTATTTCAACTGATTCGAAAGTAAGTATCTCCTCCGCATTGTTGCTGTAGGCAAATAGGTCAAAAGCATCTTTCACCAATTCCTCTTCTAAATAAATGTCAAAAACTCTGTTTCCTTCTTTGGCTGTAGCCCCACCTTTACCAAAGTAAAGCTCATTATGGAAAGTTTTGATGGTATAGGCCCCATTTTCTACCGGTATTTGGAAGGTTAACTCATTGGCAAATCTTTCGGATTGAAAAAGCTGCTCATTGCTTGCATTGGTGTTCTTAAAGGTACTGCTGTTGGAACTGATTATAAAATCGCTTTTAATTCTCTCAAAGGTTTGACCATCGAATTCAATGGGGCCTCCTTCTCCCGTATGGTAATACAATTCATGCTGGCTTCCATTGGGTGTATTGGTGTCAGAAGTACGGAAAAGTGCCAAGGCACTATAAGGAGGCAATACAATTTTTCCGGAATATTGCTCCAATTTTGCATTAACATAGGTTCCGGATAAGTTAATTGTTTTGTTGGTATTGCTTGGGTTGTATTCGAATAGCATTAACTCATCAGGATCAATTTGGGTAATTTCTGCTTCTACAAACTCCAAATCATCTAGCCAATAAGTTATGCGTTCATCAGAAGTGTAATGAATCATTAAGGAAACCTCATTTTCATCTTGATAAGGAGAGATAGGGATTTCATAGTTGTTCACTTGTTCATTGATCCTAAAGGTTTTGATTGGGGAAAGCCTTTCCCAAGGGCTGTTTGAGAACCTTAAATTAAAAGCCAGGTGAGTAGGTTTGCTTGCATAACTTTTAAAAGACAATAGATAGGTTTTATCTTGCTTTAAATTGCCCAAGTTTACTTTAATAGCACTTTGATTGGAGTTGGATATTTTTAGAGCTCCTCCGGATAGTTTACTATTGGCATCCCAACTTTCCTGGCAATTGCTACAAGATAAGTCCTTGATGTGCTCATCAAAAGAAGAATTGGCATATTTGCTATCTCCAATAAGCCTATGTACCGTATAGGTAGAAACATCAACTGTATTACTTGTTGAATTTTGATCCTTATTGTATTTGGATTTCCAGCCATTTAGGTCATGTGACAGGCGCTTCTTCTCACCGTTCTTTAGAAATTGATTTCGTATACTGAATTCATCTCCCATGGGTCTGAAAAAGTAATTCTGATCAAAGTTTGCCATCTGTGGGATGTCGTTTTTGTAGGTATTGATGAAATAAGAATTCTGGTCGACTAACTTGGTGAAAAATTGATTGTTTACTATTAGGTTATTCCTTGTGTCACTTCCATTGATACTATTACCCAGGCTAATGGCATTGCCATTGTTAAAAAACAAATTATTATCAACAGTAATATTATTTCCGTTGGCTATTTTAAGTCCACTATTGCTGGTATTCCCAACAGTATTCCCTGTGACGTCAATATTGTTTGAATTGTCATCTAAAAAAATTCCCTCTACCAATAGGTTAGATTCCACATCTCTTTTCGGTGCGCCGGCCGGATTCCCCTTGCCGTTTACTACAATATTGCCTTCAATTTTTCTACCAAAATACCTTTGGTAACTGGTGCCACCAAAGGTATAAATTCCACCACCATCGGTTTTGATCAGACAAAAGTTATCCACAAAATTATTCTTGACCTTGATATAGTTACCACTAAATTGAATGCCATTGAAGCCCGTATTTATAATTGAATTGTTTTGTACCAGTATATTATCTCCTCCAACAAAGATTCCTATTCCTGCTGCATCATCGTTTTGTGTTCTTCCGGCAATGGTGGCAGTGTTGCTTATTTTATTGTTTCGGACAATGGCCTCATCATTGCCATACCTTAAGTTCAAGCTGTTGTTATAGGCATAGCGTATTGTATTATTTTCGATTAGTAGATTGACCACACTTAAAGCATGAATCCCATCATTACCTGCAAATTCAATTTCAGTATTGCCTATTTTGATATTATTCCCTCCCTCCAAATGAATAATATTATTATTTGCGCCTCTAAAATGCAAGCCTTCAATCGTAATGTATTTGTCCCGGTAGTCCTTGGTAAGCAAGTGGTCAAGCGTGCTGACTTCAATTTTTAAGCTGTTT
>NZ_CAXBOC010000439.1:0-4862 GCF_963976465.1 uncultured Cyclobacterium sp.
GTACCTATCATAAACAACTTGGGGCGAATTTCAATGTGTTTTCTCAATCCCACAAAAACATCCCATTCTTTTCTTTCCCACCCAGAAGAATTGGGATTTTGGTTGAACCTTTTATTTCTCCTTTTATAAAAACTACCACCACCTATGATACTGAGCCGATCTTTAATAAAATAAGAATAGCTAGGTGTTAAACTGAAGGAATCATTCTGTTGGTTTTCTTGATCAGGTAAATCTACAGATCTATCACTCCATCCGAATTCCAAGCCCATAGAATGATTTCCTTGCGAAATCTGGGCATTTGCCTCTTGACCCATGGAATAAAACCCCAAGCAAACAAAAAAGATTAAGAACTTTTTCATTGGTCTTTTTGATTAATAAAATAAATGATTCCTATGCTGTTGGCGGTAATTAAATCTAAAGCAAACCGTGTATCATCATATTCCTGATTTGCTCCTGAAGAATTATATGACTTATGATAAACCAGACCACCCAAAGTAGCTTCTACCATCCATTTGGGGCTAATTTTATAGGATGCTCCAGGGGATAAAGATAATCCAAATGATCTGGGCTTATTTTCCTCTTCAAAGGATGAATTATAGGTGGCTTTGGGTTCTAAAAAAAAGTAAAAATTATCGACCACCGGAAAATATCTTCTAAAAAAAAGGCCTATACCGCCTGAAACTGTATTGGAACTGATTTTCTCGTTATTTGATGTAATGTTTTTATTCCAATAAAGATTAACCTGAGGATTGATGCCGATGACAGACAAGTCACTAATAAAGTAACCAAAATTTGGACTAAGGTTTATAGCGAGATAGGTGGAACGGTTTGTAGTTGAACTCTCTGCCTTATTTAGGGAAAGCCCAAAATTCCCCCCAACATACCGATCTCCTTTTTCAAATTGCGCAAAAGCAGTAGAGATCCCGGAAATAAAAAAGAGCAATAAGAGATATTGTTTCATATTATAGACCTGGTTAAACTTTATGAATTTTATTACTTATTTAGTTAGGTAAAGCTAATCGCATTGTATTACGAAATACTTAGTCTGATAGTTGTGGATTGTTACTGATTTTTTCTTTCTTATCGTTATAATTCTGTAATAGCTCTTTGCCCCAAAACATTCCAAGGTTTGGGATCAAGGGAAAATCAGTTGACATCCTCTTTTTAGCCTATTAATGCTATTTAATAAATCTATCCATTAAGCCCCTAGTTTTCAAATGCTTTGGCTTCAAGTATAAGAAGTGAAAATTCTCCCTCCCACTCTCCAGTTTCATATCAAGCATAGCAAGTGGTTATCGTCTAAAACCCTCTCCATATAATTTAAGCCCAGCCCTCTCCTCTTTGAAAGGAAAACCTTATATTTGCGCCTCGATAATTAGGAAGTAATTGATACCATGGAAATACAAGAAAGCATATTAAAGACAATAGCCGAGGCCTTTGAGCAACTATTTAATCATAAGGTAGAAAGTGAAGACCTAAGCCTTCAAGCTACCAGAAAAGAATTTGAAGGTAGTTATACTTTTGTGCTTTTCCCTTTCCTGAGGGTTACCAAAAGCTCTCCGGAACAATCCGGAGAAAAAATCGGTAATTTTTTAAAAGAAAATCACCCTTCTGTTGCTGATTTTAATGTAGTGAAAGGCTTCCTTAACATCAGTCTCTCCTCTGCTTTTTGGATTGAGCTTTTGTCAAAAATGAGGGAAGAAAAAGCCCCGGGTCATTTTGAACCTAGAAATCAGAAGGTGATGGTAGAATATAGTTCTCCAAACACCAACAAACCCCTTCACTTGGGACACTTACGAAATAATTTTCTTGGCTTTTCTGTTTCCAATATTCTCAGCGCCTATGGTTTTGAGGTAATTAAAACCAACCTTGTAAATGACCGAGGAATACATATTTGCAAGTCCATGGTGGCTTACCAGAAATTGGGTAATGAGGAGACTCCGGAAATGGCCGGGATGAAAGGAGATCATTTGGTAGGCAAGTATTATGTTTTATTTGACCAAGCCTACAAAAAACAAATAACGGAACTTGTGGCCACAGGGAAGACAGAAGAAGAGGCCAAAAAGGAAGCCCCTTGGATGAAAGAAGCGCAGGAATTATTGGTCAAGTGGGAACAAGGAGATGAAGAGACAGTTAACCTATGGAAAAAATTAAACAATTGGGTTTACGATGGTTTCAATGAAACCTATAATAAAATGCGGGTGTCATTTGACCAGTATTATTATGAATCCGACACCTACTTGCTAGGAAAAGACATTGTAACGGAAGGCTTAGAGAAAAAAGTTTTCTTTAAAAAAGAAAACGGTTCTGTGTGGGCTGATCTGAGCGATCAGGGCCTGGACGAAAAGCTGGTATTAAGAGCAGATGGAACCTCTGTATACATGACCCAAGATATGGGTACTGCAGACCTTAAGTTTAAAGACCATGGCATAGACAAATCTGTTTATGTAGTAGGCAATGAGCAAGATTATCATTTTGAGGTTTTGTTCAAGATCATGCAGTTATTGGAGCGTCCGTATGCCAACAATTTGCATCACCTTTCTTATGGAATGGTTGACTTACCTTCAGGCAAGATGAAGTCCCGAGAGGGAACAGTAGTGGATGCCGATGATTTGATCCAAGAAATGGTGGACACTGCTCGTACGCACACTCAAGAATTGGGTAAAATAGAAGGTTTTTCTCAGGATGAGGCAGAAAACCTCTATGAAATGCTTGGCTTAGGTGCCATCAAATACTTTTTACTGAAAGTAGACCCAAAAAAAAGAATGCTATTCAACCCTCAAGAATCTATTGAATTTCAAGGAAATACCGGGCCATTTATTCAGTACACACATGCCAGAATAGCAGCCATTCTAAGAAAAGCAGACCAGATCGGTCTGGATTACCGCAGCAATAATTTTGAAGGTCTAGCATCCTTGGAGACAGTAGAAAAACAATTGGTATATATGCTTTCAGACTATTCAAAGAAAATTGCTTTGGCAGCAGAGGAGTTGTCTCCGGCTGTAATTGCACAATATTTATTTGATTTAGCCAAGGAGTACAACAGATTTTATGCAGATCTACCTATATTTAGTGAAGCAAAAAATGAAGTAGAAGCCTTTAGGGTATCTTTGTCTGATCAAGTTGCAAAAACAATCAATGCAGGTATGAAGTTATTAGGTATAGATGTCCCACAAAAAATGTAACGATGAAATCAATATTCTTAGCCTTCGCAATTTCAGTGGTAGCTTTACAGTTTCCGCTGTGGAATAGCCAATCGAACATCCCTCTTAATGATCACAATATGGCAAACAACAGTATAGGGGCATTGCTCGAAAACAATAGTATTTATGATTTTACCTTAAATAATATTGATGGCAAACCTGTCAAACTTTCTGAATACAAGGGTAAAAAATTATTGCTTGTAAATGTAGCCTCCAAATGTGGGTATACTCCGCAGTATGAGGAGTTGCAAAAACTGTATGAAATATATAAGGGGAAACTAACAATTTTGGCTTTCCCTGCCAATAATTTTGGAGGCCAAGAACCGGGAACCAGTGAAGATATCAAATCTTTCTGTTCAGAGAATTATGGGGTTACTTTCCCGATTTTTGAAAAAATTTCAGTGAAAGGTGTAGACAAACACCCATTATACAGATGGCTTTCAGACAAAAAATTAAATGGCTGGAACAATGAAGAGCCTTCATGGAATTTTTGCAAATACTTTATCAATGAAAAAGGGGAATTGGTAAAGTTCTTTCCTTCAAAAGTTAAGCCAATGGATAAGGAGATTATTGAATTAATTGAAGCCTAAGTGTACTTGAGTACGCCATTTCAAAAATACCCTTGACAAAATTTAGGTGAATCCCCCTTAAAAAACGCACCTACATCCTTTTACTAGCCTAAAGACAATAAAATTGACCATTTCCACCAAAAAGCAAGCTTGGATCCACGCTCTTCGATTGAGGACACTTCCCTTGGCCTTATCAAGTATATTCATGGGAAGTTTTATTGCGTATCAAAAATCCGGGTTTAGATGGTCGGTTTTGATTATGGCTGCAATTACTACCACCCTATTACAGATCTTGTCTAATCTGGCGAATGACTATGGAGACAGTGTCAATGGAGCAGACCATGAAGGCAGACAAGGGCCTATTAGAGCTGTGCAAAGCGGGCTTATCAAACCCGCAGAAATGAAGATAGCCGTTATCATTTTTTCTATTCTTTCTTTGTTAAGTGGTTTGTGTCTCTTGTACATTGCCTTGGCGGATATTTATTTATTTTTACTATTTTTAGGCATAGGTATTTTGGCCATTTTTGCTGCAATAGCTTACACTTCCGGGAAAAGACCTTATGGATATGCCGGCTTAGGAGACATTTCAGTATTCTTGTTTTTTGGCTGTGTGGGTGTCATGGGCACCTATTATTTACACACCCTTAGCTTTGAACCAACATTGTGGTTACCCGCAGCGGCAATAGGCTTATTGAGTACAGCAGTATTAAATATAAACAATATTAGAGATATACAGTCTGATAAAGCAGCAGGTAAGCTTTCCATCCCAGTGAGAATCGGAAAAAAGGCTGCAGAAAACTACCATTGGGGATTAATCATTAGTGCCTTGGTATTACTACTGATTTTTGTGTTCATTGAACACGCCTATGGAGCTTTGGCATATCTATTGATGGCACCTTCAATATTAAAAACCGGCTGGGCTGTAGCTAAATTTGAAACTCCGGAAAAATTAGATCCCTATTTAAAAGTAATGGCAATGTCTACTTTATTTTGTGTCTTATTTTTTGGTATAGGTTGGCTGATTTTTTAATTCATCGATCTTTTTTGTGCTCATAATTGTTTACTTTTATATAGTTTAATTGATTCTTAA
>NZ_CAXBOC010000440.1:0-4859 GCF_963976465.1 uncultured Cyclobacterium sp.
AATATCTACAGGGGAATGGCAATGAGTTTCCCAATGACGAGGTAACTTATTTAAGTGCAGCCATTAGGCAGACTTCCACCTCTGGAGAAGCTGATTGGAGTCTGATGGCCTATTTTGCAAGGGCCAATTATTCCTTTGATGACAAATACCTGTTCTCAGCTTCATTTAGACGAGAGGGCAGCTCAAGGTTTGGTGCCAATAATAAATGGGGTAATTTCCCTGCTTTTTCGGCAGGTTGGAGGATTTCTGAAGAGTCTTTTATGCCTGAAACCCGCTGGATTACATGAAATTAAGGGCCAGCTTTGGTGTTACAGGTAACAATGCAATTGGTAACTATTCAAGTTTGTCCAATATGGCCATTTCGAATTATGTGTTGGGCGGAAGCATTGCCAATGGACAGGTCCTTTCCAATTTTGCCAATGCGAATTTAGGTTGGGAACAATCCCAACAGACTGATATAGGTTTGGATTGGGCCATGTTTGACAATAGGCTTATTCTAACCGCCGAATATTACAATCGACTTACCAACAATATGCTCCTTTCTGTTGAGATGCCTGTAATTTCAGGATTTACCCAATCTTTGGACAATGTAGGGAAAGTGCAAAACAGAGGGCTTGAGTTGGCTTTGGACTACAGAACCATGATCAATCAGGTAAACATTAGATCCAACCTGAACCTGACCATCAATAGGAACAAGGTGTTGGAAATTAGAGGAGAAAACGACGAGATCTGGGCAGGTGGGTTCTATAGTACTTACAATGTAGCCCAAGTCGGAAGGCCATTGGCCATGTTTCATGGCTTCAAAATGGTAGGTATCTTTGATACTGATGCTGAAATTGAGGCTTGGCCGGATCAGGATGGAGCCGTACCTGGTACTTATAAGTATTTTGATGCCAACGGGGATGGAGTAATATCCTATGACCAGCAGGACATGATTGAAATCGGAAACCCCCATCCGGATTATATTATAGGTTATACGCTGGGGGGAGATTTTAAGAATTTTGATTTTAACCTGATGTTTACCGGGGCTTTTAATTACGATGTTTTTAGAAATATAGAGGCTACCACCATGAACATGGATGGGGTGTTTAATATCCTTCAATCAGGAGTTAATCGCTGGAGATCTGCCGAAAACCCGGGGGATGGAAGAGGAGCAACTACCAATACTTGGAAATGGCAGCGGGAATCAAATTCCAGGTATGTGTATGATGCTAGCCATGTATGGTTACGAAACATCACCTTGGGCTATACCATTCCAAAGAACCCTGTAGTACCCCATGCCAGGGTGTTTTTCAGTGCAGAGAATCCCTTTTTATTTACTTCATTTCCCGGCACCAATCCGGAAGTCAACACCAGAGGAGGTATCAATATAGGGGTAGATGATGAAGCTTATCCAATGCCAAGAACTTTCACTTTAGGTGCAACAGTAAGATTCTAAATCATAAAATGACTTAAGACATGAAAAAATACATTAATACATTGTTCATTGGCCTGGGTGTTTTATTTGCTAGCACATCCTGTGATGATGAATTTCTAAATAAAACCGATCCTACAGTTTTGGTATCGGATAATTTTTACCAGACAGAAACGCAACTTGTACAGGCCGTTAATGGCGTGTATGGTCAATTGCGGCCTTGGCATTTGAGTCAGTGGCAGTACACAGAGTTCATTTCCGACAATACCACCCTTCATTTTAATCCCGGTAATAGGGGGAATGGACCGAGCTTAGAAGCCTTGGAGTTTTGGCAATACAATCCGGCTACTTCAAATATTACCAATCTGTACAACAGCACCTACGGTATTATGGTCAATGTCAATACCAGCTTGAGCAAGTTACCGGAATCCAATGCTTCGGATGCAATCAAAAACAGGTCTGAGGGGGAATTGAAAATGATTAGGGCTTACCTTTACTTTCATTTGGTGCAGCATTTTGGAGATGTGATTGTCATCACTGAACCGGTGAGTTCCCCTTCAGAAGCTTTTGAATACAACAGGTCTCCTGTGGAAACTGTGTACCAGCAAATCCTCTCAGATTTGAATGATGCAGTTGCTTTATTGCCATCAAGTTATGGTGCAGATGATATTGGCCGAGTTACCAAAGGAGCAGCTTTGAGCTTGCTGGGTAAGGTACACCTGACCAGAAAAAATTATGCTGAAGCCATTGATGCCTTGACTCAGGTTACTTCTTTGGGTTATGACTTGCTTCAGGATTATGGGGCTGTTTTTGATCCGCAAAACAAAAATCATCAGGAATCCATTTGGGATATTCAGTATCAGGGAGACAATCAATTTGGTGTGGGAAGTAATTTCATTTACACCTTTGCACCCAGAGAGTCAGTTGGGGCAGTCATCGATTTTCCGGGTCAGGATGGTGGTGGATGGAATACGCCTACCAATGAAATAATCGCTTTGTATGAGGAAGGAGATTTAAGAAAAGAGGTGTCTTTGAAAGAAGGCTATACCAGCCTTGAAGGAACTTATATAGCTGTGCCTTATATCAACAAGTTTCACCATCCCCATTCCATCAGAGGAGTTACCAATGACAATTGGCCTGTCATCAGATATGCAGATGTGTTGTTAATGCTTGCGGAGTCCATCAATGAAGTGGAAGGTCCCACAGGAACAGCCTTAGGGTACCTGAATGAGATTCGAGACAGGGCCGGGTTGGAGCCGTTAAATGGCTTGGGTAAAGATGAGTTCAGAGAAGTGATCCTTAATGAACGCAGGATAGAACTGGCATTTGAGAACCATCGCTGGTTTGATTTGAAACGGACCAAGACTGAAAGTGAGTTGGTAAATATGCTCAATGCTTATGGATTAAGAGAAAGAGCAAACCCTACCACTTCCAGAGAGGGTATTCCATTTTCTAACAATGACTTTATTTTTGAGGCACATGAGATTTTGTTTCCAATTCCACAGGATCAAATGAGGATCAATTCTTCATTGGTACAGAATCCCGGTTATTAATTTTCATCTTTTTATTGGGTTTCAGAGGACTATGGTTTTCTGAAACCCAATTACTTTTTTTAAAAATGCCAGAATATTAAATTATTTGCTTTGATGATGATTGATTTAAAAGTCGTATAACCCTTTATTTTTTAAAAAATCAAAATATAATTTTTTCTATTCAGATTTTTCGTACTGAACTATGATATGCCTATCTGAATTATAGGGGAAATTGTCGGTTTACTTATTCAGCACAGTACAGGACAGTTTTAGAAAAAATAAGGGCTTTATTGTAATTAAATTCATCATTAAACTGATGAAGGAGTCAATTTACCCACTCAATTTAACCTATTAATTATGAAAAAAAATTGTTACCAATTTATGAATAGCAAGCAGCTATTTACCCTTTTGGCTGCTATGTTATTGAGCTTCGCTTCTTATGCGCAAAGCACCGTTACCGGTGTGGTACGCTCAGAAGGCGATAACGAGACCATACCGGGAGTGTCGGTATTGGTAAAGGGAACCACCCGTGGAACTGTTACTGATCTGGATGGGAAGTTTCAGGTAGAAGCCGCTGCAGGAGAAATTCTTTCGGTGAGCTATATCGGGTACGCGACCCAGGAAATCACCATTCAAGGTGGTCAAACACAATATGATATCACCCTTGCTTCCTCCATGAGTGACTTGACGGAAGTTGTAGTGGTTGGATATGGTAGTCAGTTGAAAAAGGAAATCACCGGTGCGGTACAAACCATAGACGGAGATGACCTAATGGATATACCTGCTACTGAGATAGCTCAGAAGTTGCAGGGGCAACTTGCCGGTGTGCAAATTAATCAAACCACAGGTAAGCCAGGTCAGGGAATGAATGTCCGCATTAGGGGACAACTTTCGGTTTCTGCAGGTAGTGACCCATTGTATGTAGTGGATGGGTTCCCTATAACCGGAAATATTTCTACTTTAAATCCGGATGAAATTCAGGACATTACCATTTTGAAAGATGCTGCCTCTACCTCTCTTTACGGTTCCAGGGCTGCGAATGGTGTAGTGTTGATCACTACTAAACGCGGTAAAGCAGGACAGTCAAGCGTTTCTCTCAATGTGTACAGAGGCTTGCAAAATGTGCCTCATTACAACCGATTGGAAATGATGGATGCAGTTGAGTTTGCCCAGTTTAAAAAAGAGTATTACGAAGATGAGGGAAGAGATGTACCTGCAATGTTTCAGGACCCCTCTTCTTATGAAGGACAAACCCAAGATTGGTACGATGCCATGTTGCAGACAGCTCCCATATCCAATTACAACCTGACCATAAACTCCAATACAGAGAAAATGAGAACCTCTGTAGTTGCTGGTTATTTTGACCAGGAAGGGGTTGTGTTGAATACGGATTATGAACGTTTTTCTCTAAGAATAAATTCGGACTATACTGCTTCCGATAAAGTTTCTATGGGATTCAATATAGCTCCTCAGTATGTAAGGGACAATACGCCCAGAACAGATGGGTCAAGAGGTACAGGTATATTGTTCAATGCTTTACATGCATGGCCCAATATGCCAATTTATGATGGTGAGGGTGAGTTGACGTATTATAACAGATTCCCAAGTGAAACAGGGAATATATTTGCCTATCCAAATTATGTGCGTTCTGCTCTGGAAATCACCAATGAGACCAAGCAGACCAATTTACTTTCCAACGCATATATTCAATATGAGCCAATTGAAGGTCTAGTGGTTAAGTCTACGATCAATGCTGAAATAAGAAATAGCAAATACTTCTATTTCAACCCATCCACAGCTACTCCGGGAATCAACATTGCCATTCCTGCCGTTGCATCCTCTATTAGGGATCATTACGATAATTTTAGCTGGTTGAATGAGAATACGGTTACCTATAACAAGTCAATAAACGA
>NZ_CAXBOC010000441.1:0-4822 GCF_963976465.1 uncultured Cyclobacterium sp.
ATAGCCGCTCATTGCACTGCGGACGCCATATTTTCTGGCCTCATAACTGGCAGCAGCCACCACCCCCCGTTCTTTGTTTCCCCCGACAGCGAGCGGCTTGTTTTTATATTCTGGATGATCCAATTGTTCTACCGATGCGAAAAATGCATCCATGTCTACATGTATGATTTTCCGGTAGTTTTCCATGGTTTATTATACGGTTCCTTGGGCATGCATGGCTTTGGCCACTTTTTCAAAAGCGCCTATATTGGCAGCATTGAGGTAATCCTGTTTTTTCAAATCATGCTTGCTGATGGTTTCCAGGCATTTTTCATGAATACCTTTCATGATGGTTCGCAATTGCTTCTCCAAGTCACTTTTTGTCCAATAGTTACCCATTCTGTTTTGCGTCATTTCAAGTCCTGAAACAGCGACACCTCCGGCATTGCTGGCTTTACCCGGTCCATAAAGCACATTGGTTTCTTGTAAATAATTTATGGCTTCCGGCGTGCAAGGCATATTTGCTCCTTCAGCCAATAAAAGTAATCCATTTTTTTTGAGAAGCTTGGCATCTCCTTCATTCAATTCATTTTGTGTGGCACAAGGGAAGGCGCAATCTGAAGGAATAGACCAAATGTTTTCACTCCCTGCTGCCGTAAATGTGGCCGATTCAAATTTTTCCGCAAAAGCTGAAATGCTTTTTCTCTGCCCATTTTTTACAGTTTTCAAAAAATCTAATTTTTCTTCCGTCATCCCTTCCGGATCATGAATAAAACCCGTGGAATCAGAAAAGGCAACTACCTTAGCCCCTTCTTGTAGCAGTTTTTCTATAGCAAATTGAGAGACATTTCCTGCACCTGAAACCAAGCAAACTTTGTCATTTAAATTCTCATCAATCTCTGTGAGCATAAAGTGGACGAAATGGATTAAACCATAGCCTGTCGCTTCGGGCCTTAAAAATGAACCTCCCCAATCCTTTCCTTTTCCCGTTAAAACTCCCTGGAATTCATTTCGTATTTTTTTGTAAGTCCCAAAAAGATAGCCTATTTCTCTTTCTCCGACGCCTATGTCTCCCGCAGGAACATCTGTGAAATGCCCTATGTGTCGATAGGCTTCCATCATCCAGGCTTGGCAAAATCGCATGACTTCGCCATCAGATTTTCCTTTAGGATTAAAATCGGCGCCTCCTTTTCCTGCGCCAAGTGGTAATCCGGTCAAAGCATTTTTGAATACCTGTTCGAAAGCCAAAAATTTAAGTATGCTTTGGTTTACACTTGGATGAAAGCGCAAGCCTCCTTTATAGGGCCCCAAGGCACTGTTCATTTGTATTCGATATCCTTTGTTGACTTGAACCTTTCCATGGTCATCTGTCCAGCAAACGCGAAAGGAAATAATTCTTTCTGCTTCACAAATGCGTTCAAAAAGTTTTTCATCCACATATAAATCATTGGCCTTTAGCACCGGGAGGATACTATCAAATACTTCTTCTACTGCCTGGTGAAATTCAGACTCGTTGGGGTTTTTATCGATTACGTTTTTAAGGATGTTTTTTAATGATGACATTTAAATGGGGTTATTGAAATTTGAATAAAAGTTTTTTAAAGTATTGATTAATGAAGCAGCTTTGAGCAGGCATTCTTGGTATTCAGCCTTGGCATCTGCATCAATTGTAATGGCACTTCCAACGCCAAAATAAATGGAATTTTTTGTTCGATCTATAATTAAACTTCTAATTATTACACAAAAATCAAAATCTCCATTGCTGTCTATATACCCTATACTGCCTGAAAACCAAGATCTTTTAAATTTTTCATGAGCTTCTATAAGCTCCATGCATTTGATTTTGGGAGCTCCGGTCATGCTTCCCATAGGGAAGGTTTTAGATATAATTTCTTCAAAACCAACGGAGGGTGGCAATTGGCAAGTGACGGATGAAATCATTTGAGAGATTTGCTTGAATGAATATATGCCAAACAACTCCTTTACGTCCACGCTTCCTGTTAGTGCCAGTCTTGCAAGGTCATTTCTCATCAAATCCACAATCATCAAGTTCTCCGCTTGCTCTTTTTTACTTTCAGCCAACTGTTTTTTTAGTACTTTGTCTTCTAGCTGATTTCTTCCTCTTCTAACGGTACCTTTTATGGGTTGCGTAAGCAAAGTCTGTCCCTGCTTTTTTAAGAACCTCTCAGGAGAAGCACAGCAAAGATACAGGTTTGCAGCCTTGAACAAAGCACTAAAGGGCATGGGTGAATTTTCACATAGGTCTAAAAACAAATTGATAGGCTCAGTATGGGAAACGGTACCCTGAAAATCCATGCAATAATTCAATTCATAAATATCTCCTTCTAAAATATGATTTTGAATTTTTCGGAAAGTAGCTGTATAGCTTTCTTCGTCCTGAGAACAATTGAGGTTGCAATTTCCCCTCCTTCGTCTTTGGGAGGCTGTTGTATTCAATATTTCAGCCAAGATCTGATCAGGCGAGGTTCCTTCAATGGTTATTTCTGTATTGCTGATAAGAATGGTTATCTCCGGGCTAAAAAACAAACTGTCAGGACAATTGATCCATTCCCTGTTTTGGCTGGATAATTTCTCATATTTGTTTTTTTGATCATAGGATATGATGCCCACTTTAGGCTTGTCTGAGGGCAATTGATCCAAATTCTCCAAATTGACAGCTTTGGTCCCTGCATACAATACATGGTTAAAACCACCGGATGGATACGCTATTTCCTGTGAAGTGAAATAGCCAAAACAGGTAAAGTTCAGGTCTACCCATGCCAGCATTTTTGGCACCCAATCGGAGTTACTTTGTATAGTGAGCTTGTTTTCGTTTGATGGCATCTTTGCAAAATTAAGTAAATGCCATGAAAAAAGGGGGATAAAATTATCCCCCTATCAAATATTAATTTAGATATACCAATACTATTAGTTGGCTTTGATGTCAAAGTTCACACTTACAGAGTTGTAAATGAATTTGTCTTTGGTTTTGTCTACAGCTGTGGCTTCATCACCATATGCTAAACCCCATTCCGTTCTATCGATGTTAAATCCGGCTTGAGCGGAAACACTTCCATCTGTCATAGAAACTGACGCAGGGAATTTAATATTTTTGGTTGTTCCTCTCATGGTTAGGTTTCCACTGATCCAATGAGTAGGTGAAGCAGGTGCCAGTTCAGACTCGCCTTTAGGCGTATTCTCTGTTTCAAACTGTTCTTGATCTTCGATGGCATCACCAGAACTATAAGGAGAAACTTCTGTGATTACAAATGTAGCTTGAGGATGATTGGCCGCATCAAAAAAGTCATCAGATTGTAAATGATTCCACAACTTGCCATGGTTTTCACTTCCTTCCTCTAAATCATGGATCTCTAATTTAGTAATGTCGAAAGTGAACTCTCCGGAAGTTATGGCATCTCCTTCTACCGAAATTTCGCCATCTGTGACAGGGATAATTCCATGGTGCTGACCAGTAGGCTTATACCCCCTCCAATTTACTGTACTTGAATTGGTGTCCAATTGTAATGTTTCACCACTAGACTGAGCCTCTTCCTGAGCTTCCGAAGTTTCAACTGTTTTGTTGTTTTGTCCACAAGAAAAGGTCAATAATGCTGCTGCCAGTAAAAAACCTGATAATTTAATTGTTTTCATAGTTATAGTTTGATTTAATAAGTTGTGATTGGTTCTAAAATTAAATGTATATACACTTAAACTAATTGTAGATAAAAAGGTTCAATAAATTTTAATTAATTTAACCAAGATTAGCGCTTTATCCAAATTAAGCTTTGCATATCCTTCTTCTTTATAAAAAAATCCTGTAATCCATGGATTATCAGTTAATTTCGTGATAAAAAAATCTAAATCCAGTGCAGGACTTTGCGGATATTTTTGCTACAATTCTCATTAATTATTTAGATTTATATGTGTCTATGGTGATTTTAACCTGGCAATTTCATAATCAAAATAAATAAATTAATGCTTTGATTAAGAAATAAGGTGTTAAAATTGTGAGTGAAAATAGAGTGTCAAACAAGTTTTATATGGGACATTCTTACACTAGTTAAATCGATTGTAATGTTTTGAATAGGGGATGGTTCGCTAAACCTTTTAAAACCTAAATATTATTTAGATAGCATGGCATTGATCAAAAAAGTAAATGACAAATCGCCCCAATGGGGCAAAGAATGTTGGTTAGCAGACAATGCTACCCTTACCGGAGATGTGATAATGGGAGATCACTGCACCGTTTGGTTCAATGCAGTGATCAGAGGAGACGTACATTATATAAAGATTGGCAATCATACCAATATTCAAGACGGAGCAGTAATTCACTGTTCTTACCAAAAATCTCCCGTAAATATAGGCTCTGAAGTATCCATTGCTCACAATGCCATAGTTCATGGCTGTACCATCAAGGATAGAGTAATGATAGGAATGGGGGCTATTGTTATGGATGATGCTGTGGTCAATGAAGGAGCGGTTATTGCTGCAGGAGCTGTTGTATTGGCAGGGACGATTGTAGAAGGCGACAGCATATATGCAGGAATTCCGGCAAAGCGGGTGAAAGATACCGGAAAAGAAATGAAGGAGGCCATTGCAAGAATTGCCTCCAACTATCCTAAATATGCCAGCTGGTACAAAGACGAATGATCTAGACCGTTTCATCCGGTCGGAATCGCATGGATTCCGGGTACGGGAAGGCATGAATCAGTTCTCCTTTTCTAAGTTTGTTTTGAATACCACTCCAGTATTCAGGGTCAAACAATTGCGGGTTGTTTTCAATAAAGTAGGCCTTTACGTCTTGTCTGCCAATCATGAAGCGTTTAAAATCTTCCGGGAACAC
>NZ_CAXBOC010000442.1:0-4805 GCF_963976465.1 uncultured Cyclobacterium sp.
TTCCCCGCTTTTGGGATGACAAAGGTGCACTTTATTTTTTATTTTACAATGGGAAAATGTCTTTTTTTTGAAAAACTTTTTTCCCATATATAAGGCAAAAATCAATGCTATTATTTCAATTTGTGACCTCGCCAGGATTCAAACCTGGAACCTCTTGAGCCGTAATCAAGTACTCTATTCAGTTGAGCTACGAGGCCATTTCTTTTAAATGGAATGCAAAGGTAAAGAATAAAATGAATAATACAAAGCATGAATTGAGAGAAAAATGAAATGATTATTACGTACCTATTAATTATATTTTAAGAATAATTAAGATCAACAGGCCACCAAATCAAGCATTATTTCCTAATTTAGCCGTTCGATAGGTTAAAAAATATTTGTTTTCATGAAAAGACTTTCCATTATATCCTTAATTTTATTGATCACCTTTCAGCTTCAAGCCCAAGAAAAGGAACGTTCATCTATAGGTGGCAGACCAAACATTACCGGGGACTTGTTTCTGGATTTTGGATTCAATATGCTAAATAATAGGCCAGAGGATCTAAATACGCGTTTTATCGCTTCAAGGGTATTTAACGTTTATTACCAAACACAAATCCCATTAGGTCAAAATACAGGTTTCACTTTCAATCCGGGCTTAGGTCTCGGCCTTGAAAAACTCGCTTTTAAAGATGGGATGACCTTGGTGTCAGATCCTGACAAATCTGTAAATTCAAGTATGCTTACTTCCATAACTAATGTATATGGACAAGATGCTAGTGTTTCTACCAATACAATGGCGTTAAATTATTTTGACATCCCACTAGAATTTCGATACCATGTAAATCATGATGACTATGATAGCGGAATCCGTGTGGCTGTTGGAGGTAAAATAGGATTGCTATACAATGCACATACTAAAATTGCTTATACTAACGGAGATGGTTTGGAACAGAAAATTAAAAACTCACAGAATTATGGTTTAAACCCAATCCGCTATGGTGTTTACACCCGTTTAGGATTCCCAGGCTTTAATGTGTGGGGATACTATGGTCTCAATGGGGTCTTCGAAGGAAACCAAGGTCCTTATGGAACAGAATCTACTCAATTCAACTTTGGCGTATCAGTAGCTTTGTTCTAAAAGAAATCTATTCTTGACGTATATATAAGGAGTGGATTTAAATACCCACTCCTTTTTTTATGTCAATCAATTAATAAGTAAATGATAATAAACCGGGAAACAGATCCCAAATCCTAAAATAAATCCGGCGTAAACTTCTGAAGGCCGATGTGCATTTAGGTACAACCTGGCAGTACCAATCAAGCCACTAAGCACAATGATCAATAAGAAATAATAAAACATAGGTTCCGAATTGAATCTTATTGACAAAACCGAAACGATAGCAACCCATCCCCCCATGGCTGTCTGGTGGGCGCTGATTTTCCAAAAAATGGTTATCAGGGTCAAAAGAATTAAAGAAACTGTAACCAACCCCAGGGTAACTATTAACAACTGATCAATATTTAGCTTCCAGTAAAAAAACACAAGGGTCATGCTGTAGAAAACAGAAACCAATGCAAAAGGGTAAATCCGCTCCTTTCTTTCAGGCAACTGTAAGCTATTGATAACTTCTGAAAACCTCAAGCCCACCAATCCAAGTAGGGGCACCATAAAGGTAGAGAAACTGATCAATAGCAGTACTGCCCACTTGGCTCCTTTGGGTACAACTGTTGCTTCCGGAACCATATAAAATAAGGTAACCACCATCAAAGTAGGGATTACCAAAGGCTGAAAAATTACCGATATACCTAAAGCTAATTTCCTAAACACTATAACTCTTTTCTAAGCCTTGCTACCGGTATTTGTAATTGTTCCCTGTATTTGGCCACTGTCCTCCTTGCAATATTGTACCCTTTTTGGTTCAATAATTTGACCAATTTGTCATCAGAAAGTGGCTTTTTCTTGTCTTCTTCGTCTACCAATTTGTTTAAAACACTTTTTACCTCTCGATTACTCACATCTTCTCCTCCATCTGTGGCGATACCTTCAGAGAAAAAATACTTTAAAGGAAACACTCCAAATTCTGTCTGGATGGCCTTGCTATTGGCTACTCTGGAAACGGTGGAAATATCCATATCTATTTTTTCTGCAATGTCTTTCAGGATCATGGGACGTAATTTGGTTTCGTCACCATCAAGGAAAAAATCATGCTGGTAATCTAAAATAGACTGCATGGTACGCATCAATGTCTGTTGCCGCTGTTTAATGGCATCTATAAACCATTTCGCTGAGTCTAGTTTTTGTTTTACAAAAGAAACCGTTTCTTTGAGCTTTTTATCTTTTTTATCACTCTTATCATAGGCACTAAACATCTCAGAATAGGACCTGCTCACCTTAAGTTCGGGTGCATTCTTTGAATTCAGGACAATTTCAAATTTCCCATTGACATTGTTTAGAATAAAATCCGGAATTACATAATGGTTTCTGACCATACCGTCAGAAATTCCTCCCGGTTTTGGATTGAGCCTGGTAATTAACTGAATCACTTCCTTGAGCTCTTCCTCTCCTATTCCGGCTTTCTTTAGTATTTTGTTATAATGCTTCTTTGTAAATTCTTCAAAACATTCTTGAACCACAAAAATGGCTTTTTTTAGTAAGGATCCTTCCTCTGTGTTCCTTCGCTCCAATTGAATAATCAAACACTCCTGCAAATTTCTGGCGGCAATCCCAGGAGGATCGAAGGATTGAATTTTAAAAAGTATTTCTTCTACTTCATCGAGATCAGTCTCAACATTCTGACTAAATGCCAAATCATTAATAATGGCCTCCAGGTCCCTCCTTATATAACCGTCGTTCTCTATACTTCCTATTAACTGCTTACCTATTAACTTTTGAGTGTCGTTTAATTTAAGGAAATTTAATTGAGAAAGCAGTTGCTCATGAAGCGAGCTAAAGCTGGAAAGGGGCATGTCTCTTTCCTCATCATCCGTTGAATAATTACCATCCCCTTGCATCTTATACCCACCATACTCCTCATTTAGGTAATCTTCAATATTGATGTCTTTGTCATCTTTTGATTCAGCAACATCCGCACTGTCTGCAAACTCCTCCGCTGGGTTTTCAGCTTCCACGTCTTTCCCCTCCTCCAAGGCGGGGTTAATCTCTAACTCTTCCTCTATTCTGGACTCAAGTTCAGCTGTAGGAACCTGCAACAATTTAATAAATTGTATCTGCTGAGGGGATAATTTTTGAGATAATATCTGGTTTAAATTCAGTTTCTGCATATATTAAAACCTATTACGGTATTAAGTTATTTCCATTTTGTGTTCCAATAAACTCAATTGGAATTCAAATTTAGGAAATAAGATCAAAATTTTGATAAAAAGCTTATTATATCGTTTTTTTGCATTCAAATTAAATGTTCCCCCTTTTGGGTTTTTTACTTTATAACAAGGTATCGTCATGTCATTTAACAAAAGAAT
Organism: uncultured Cyclobacterium sp.; assembly: GCF_963976465.1. Lineage (NCBI taxonomy): Bacteria > Pseudomonadati > Bacteroidota > Cytophagia > Cytophagales > Cyclobacteriaceae > Cyclobacterium > uncultured Cyclobacterium sp. The sequence goes on from NZ_CAXBOC010000442.1 coordinate 3,463, forward strand.
TAAAATAAAAGATTTACTGGAGAACCCTACTCCGGATGAAAAAGCAACCCTAATGGGTTGGGTTAGAACCAAAAGGAGCAACAAACATGTAACTTTCATTGCCATTAATGACGGATCTTGTATCCAGAATTACCAATGTGTGGCCGATCCACAATTAATTTCTGAAGATATTCTTAAGAAAGCTAATACCGGAGCTTGTTTAAAAATCACAGGAACAATTGTAAATTCTCAAGGTTCAGGACAATCTACAGAAATACAAGCTACCTCCATCGAGGTTTTGGGAGAAGCTGATCCGGAAAAATTCCCTATTCAACCTAAAAAACACTCACTTGAGTTTTTAAGGGAAAATGCACACCTAAGGGTAAGAACCAATACCTTTGGTGCCATCTTCCGCATCCGTCACCAGCTTTCTTTTGCAATACACCAATACTTCCACAAAAAAGGCTTTGTCTATATACACTCTCCTATCATCACTGCTTCTGATGCTGAGGGTGCTGGCGAAACCTTTCAGGTAACCACATTGGACTTGAAGAATCCTGCCAAAGACGAAGCCGGACAAATCGATTTTCAAGAAGACTTTTTCGGAAGAGCCACCAATCTAACCGTTTCCGGACAATTGGAAGGTGAACTTGCGGCAATGGCGTTGTCAGAAATTTACACCTTTGGGCCCACTTTTAGGGCAGAAAACTCCAATACCACCAGACACTTGGCAGAATTTTGGATGATTGAACCAGAAATGGCTTTTTTCGACGCCGAAGACAACCAAAATCTTGCTGAGGATTTCCTTCAATATGTCATAGGTTATGCTTTAGAACATTGCAAAGAAGATCTTGCTTTCTTGGACAAACGTGCCGCAGATGAAGAGAAGGGCAAAAAAGCTGACCAACGCAGTGAGTTGGGCTTATTGGAAAGGCTTTCCTTTGTTACCCAAAATGAATTTATACGGATCACTTATACAGAAGCTATTGATATTTTAAAGGCTTCCAAACCAAATAAAAAGAAAAAATTTGCCTATCCCATAGAAGATTGGGGAACAGATCTGCAATCTGAACATGAAAGGTTTTTGGTGGAAAAGCATTTTAAAAAACCTGTGATTATCACTGATTATCCGAAAGAAATCAAATCATTTTACATGAAATTAAATCCGGATAACAAGACAGTGGCAGCCATGGATATTTTATTCCCCGGTATAGGTGAAATTGTTGGGGGGTCGCAAAGAGAAGAAAATCTTGACAAACTAACCCAACGCATGGATGAATTGGAAATAAGCAAAGAAGAAATGTGGTGGTACCTGGATACCAGGAAATTTGGCACTGCTCCTCACGCCGGCTTTGGTTTAGGAT
>NZ_CAXBOC010000443.1:0-4792 GCF_963976465.1 uncultured Cyclobacterium sp.
CGCCACAAAGTCAAAGGAATTGATCAAATGGCTGATTTTATCTGCAATTAAATTCCCATTGGAAAGCTGTAGCCAACGTGGTTCCAAGTCTTCAAAAGGAGAAACATCAAAGGTTTTGCCGTCCACCAGTTCGATAAGATCCATTTCCCTACCAATACTAGCCGTGGCACCAAATCCCTGTGATTTATGCATGGTTCTACTGTTGGCTGCGATTTGAGAATAAGTCATACCCAATATAGGGTTAAAACTACCTACAGGAAATTCAAAATACTTTTTACCGGGTTTTTGATCATATACCCCACCCCAACTGTATGCATTCCAAAAGATTCTTTTGGCAGACCAGGGTTTTACATGATCCAATTGCTCAGGGAAAACGTTGGGATCTCCGGAAACCTTAAATGCTTCCCCTGCAATAATTGCAGAAGTGGTATGGTGACCATGGGTTATTCCCGGGGTAGTATTAAACCTGGTAATGATTATATCAGGCTGAAAATTACGGATGACCCAAACCACATCCGACAATAGTTTTTTCCGATCCCAATTGTCCAAGGTTTCATTGGGGTTTCTACTATAGCCAAAATCAATAGCTCGAGAGAAAAACTGTTTTCCCCCATCCGTTTCCCTTGCTTTTAGGAGCTCTTGGGTCCGAATCATCCCTAGTTCCATCCCAAGCTCTTTACCAATTAAATTTTGTCCACCATCACCTCGTGTTAAAGATAGATAGGCCACATCGGCCATTTCTTCATTGGCCAGGTAAGCAATAAGCCTGGTATTTTCATCATCAGGATGGGCAGCTACATACAATACTTTTTTGGTCTCCTGAAGCTTCAAAAGGCCATGATAAACCGAAGCACTTCGTTGCGCTTCTAGATGGCCAATAAAAAATAAACTGAGGATAAAAGGTAAGCATAGACGCATGGGTTTATAGAATTGCTTGAGCTGATTTGGTATCATAATTAAAAGTAAGCATTGTGAAAGGTAAGCTAAAACTAAATTATATTAATGGAAATATAGGCAGATCAAGTCAAGAATTTGCTTCATGGCTGATCTCATTGGAGAAACTAAATAAAATTGTTAACTTTTACTCGGCATTGCATCAATATTCTTACTGAATTCCACCAAAATAGTTTCATAGGGAAATGGTTTTATCGGTAAAATTGAATTGGATTAAGACATTTTTTAAATTGATTAGGGGTATTCTTCTTTAAATAAACTTTCGATATGGACAGCAATAAAGACCACAAAGATATTCCAGGCAATCCTTCCACAGCTTATTCAAGCAAATTCCACTTGAATGACAGATCCAATGGAAAGGCATTACAAATATTGACTGAGTCAGATTGGGATTTTTGGATGAAAAATGGATATGTGATCATTCCTCAGGCAGTTCCTAAATCTTATACTGCAAGGTTGTCTCAACTATTATGGGAATTTGAGGAAAAAGATCCGGAAGACATGTCTAGCTGGTATGCCAAACCTTCTATAGATATGGAGATGAAAGAATTAACCAACAGTGGCATGGCGGAAATTTACAACCACCAATACTTATGGGACATCAGGCAATACCCAAAAGTTTATGAAGCTTTTACTGATATTTGGGGCATGGATAAGCTCTGGGTAAGCATAGATAGGGCCAACCTCAATCTTCCTTCCAGACCGGGGTTTGAGTTCAAAGGTTTTATCCACTGGGATTATGACCCTGAAACCAACCCTCAAAATGTTCAAGGTCTCGTGGCATTGAATGACCAAAACAATAAAGATGTTGGCGGGTTTCAATGTGTGCCTGAACTTTATCGGAGCTATGAAACATGGAAAAAGGGGCAGCCAAAAGATAGGGACCGTTTTAAGCCTGATATCAGTGGTTTTGAATTGGAAAAAGTAGAGTTAATGGAAGGGGATTTGTTGATTTTTAATAGCAAACTCCCTCATGGCATCCGACCAAATATTAGTGAAGATCAGGTCCGCATGGCCCAGTATATTTCCATGATGCCTGCTGAGGAAGACAATGAGGAAAAGCGAAATTGGAGAATCACGTCCTGGAAAAATAAGGTAGCCCCTGCAGGTTATGCTTTTCCGGGGGATCCTAGAGAATGGGAGAAAATAAAGTACCCAAGAGCAAAGCTAAGTCCCTTGGGAGAAAAATTATTGGGAGTTACTTCATGGTAACTCCCAATGGGTTTTATAAAGTCCACCAATAGGTGAATTTTAATGCCAATGTTCTATTTTTTACGTAAAATGGCGCGGGAACATAATTGTCTGTATAGACCAAATATAGATCCGATGCAGGCTTAAATCTCCATTGAAACCTTGTATTTAGATTGATATTGTTTATTTGCTCATTGTATTGTCCAAAAGCTGTAAAGAAAAGGGTATTGGTAAAGGTAACATCTACCCTAGGTCCCACCAGCCAAAACTTGGTGTTTCCCCATGGTTCGGGCAGGTCTATTTGGTTGTAATTTCCAGTTATAGACAGGCCTACATAAGGTTGAAAACGGTAACCAATTTCACCGGCGAGGTTTAACCTTTCCCCATCAGCAAAGTAGCCCCCATACTGAGATGAAAGTGTATAGGTAAATAAGCTTTGGGGCTTAGAAATATACTCCAAACCGTAAGCATTCCACTGATGTTCTGTAAAAGCATCAAGGGTATTTTGACTATAATTGGTAGGGTCAAATTCTTGTTGTAAGACGATGTGATTGTAGGCATATTTTGCTGTCAGCACACTTTGACTCCTAAATTTAATCCCATAGGAAAGTGAAGTAATATTGTCTGTTTGGTTCAGGTCCATGTCATAAAACAAGGAGGTATTAACTGTTGGCCCATGGTTTAGAATTAATTTACTTTTTGGGAAAAATAAATAAGAAGCATTGGGATTAATTCGATAATAGCCGTTTCTGGGTACATAGCCTACTTCGGCCAAATAATTGGGCGCTACATATTCGTGTTTCCATTCCCAAATCAAATTCCCTCCCAAATATTTAATATTGGCAGCATGTACGGCACTTTCATTGGAAACTATAGGGCTAAACGATTTGACATAAAAAGCTTTTCCTGTCCATTTCCCGTTAGAAGAGGCCAAATTGTATTCCAAACCGGCATTTCTATTATAACTGGCTATTGGGTTTTCTACCCCTTCTCCTCCAGTTGGAATGCTTCCAATATTGGTCCGATTAACAAAAATTACACCTATATTTGATCTTTGTCCAACCCTCCTTTGACCGGCAAGAACGGTATAATTTTGCGAAGGAGTATTGGTTTCACTCACTTTTCCGGTTTGCATGTTCATGGCGCCTATACGCCAATCCTTGTTGATTTTCCCACTTAGCCTGGCACCAAACTGAATGGGTGCATTCAACCCAATTCTTCTGGAGAAAAACGGCCTGATGGTTTCATAACCAAAACTGGCAAATAGATCTCCGTTTTCCAGGAAAAATTGACGCCGCTCCGGATAAAACAATTCGAAACGATCAAGATTTGTAATTTGCCTATCTACTTCAACCTGTGAAAAATCGGGGTTAACCGTCAAATCTAAATTTAAAGAGGAACTAACGGCAATTTTAGCGTCTACCCCCACTCTGTTTTGATAATCTGATGGTAAATCTCTGACATTGTCTTTCACCATCCCTCCCATTACGTAAGGAATCACAGATACGTTCATACCAGGTTCCGGTGGTGCTTCGTCCCATACCAAAATACCGGTATAAGCCAATGAGGCAGAAGGGAATTGACGAGGAACAGGGGCCCAGGAAGATTTTTCTGTTGACTTGAGGTCTTTTCGGCTAAAGTTAATTCCCCATTCTTTGATTCCTTTTTTATACCGTATGGATTTAAAAGGAATGGCTGCTTCAAAAACCCATTTGTCGGGGTAATTTTGAACCTTAGAAAACCATTTATTGTCCCAACTTAAATCCACACTTCCACCTCCATACATGATACCATCCCACTGTGCTCCCGCGGCATTGGCTCCAAAGGAAAACCCGTTAGTTTGGTCATCAAAAGTATCCATGAATAGCAAAAAATTGTCATTTTTACCAAAGGTAAAATCCCTTCGTAGAGATTCTACATAATAAGGTCCTTCTTCTCCATGATGATTAATTACCAATAGGTAGATTTTGTCATCATCATAGGTCATCATAACCTCAGTCTTAACTTCAGCATAACTTGTATCAATGGGTAGAATCATGTAAAAATCTTTGGCTACATCGGCATCAGCCCAAGCCTGTTCATCCATTACTCCATCTATAATTATTGGAGAACTGGCTCGTTTAATATTTAACCTGTAGTCATCATTGATTTTTTGCGCCATCCCGGGTATGGCCAATAATAGTACTAATAATAAAGTAAAACTCTTTCGCATGATTCATTCCGCTTACCGTCAAAACTAAAAATTGAGCATTTGACAAGTAATTAATAAAATATTTAATTTTCTGCGCAATAATAACCTAATTATTGCAAAAACTTAGTTCGGCGCATTGGATTTTTTATTAAAAAAGCAGGATATTATGACTTACAGCAAAATGAGGGTATAAATGGTTAATTATTTAAGGTCCTTTGGATCAACTTACCGGTTTCTTTGTGTTTCAAGATCAGTTTTTCATCTCCATTGGGCAAAATTTCCTTTTTAATTAAAAAGTGTTCTGCGTCGTGGCTTATATATGCCTTCTCCTCCTCATTTCCTTCATTTCCGCGCCAATCCTCTATGATTACCTGCTCCCAATTTTTGCTTTTAGCTGATAAAAAGGCAGCATCCAATATGGCATTGACAATGTATCCATCATAAAAAGTTTCTCTG
>NZ_CAXBOC010000444.1:0-4759 GCF_963976465.1 uncultured Cyclobacterium sp.
ATTCAAATTTGAAACTTTCCCAGACTGAAATAGCACTTATTACCCGATGGATCGAGCAAGGAGCAGAATATCAACCCCATTGGTCTTTTACACCACCTAAACAACAAATGGTCCCTGCTTTAAATGATTCAGGGCTTATTTGGGCCAATAACGATATAGATCATTTTGTTTACGATAAAATGATTTCAAAAGGGTTTAAGCCTACAGAAAGAGCAAGTAAAGAAACTCTTATCCGAAGACTTTCTTTTGATCTTACCGGGCTACCACCTTCTTTACAGGAAGTTGATGTATTTTTAAATGACACGTCTTCCGAAGCTTACCTTACTTATGTGGGTCAATTATTAAACTCCCCGCAATATGGAGAGAGAATGGCTACTAAATGGCTTGATTTGGCGAGGTATGCCGACTCCAATGGATATCAAGATGATGGCATGAGAAATATGTGGCCATGGAGAGATTGGGTAATTAAGGCATTTAACGAAAATTTGCCTTATGATGATTTTATACTTTGGCAATTGGCCGGAGATTTATTGCCTAATCCAACTTATGATCAAATTTTGGCAACAGGTTTTAATCGAAACCATCCGCAAAGCCAAGAAGGCGGGATTATTCCGGAAGAATACCGTGTTGAGTATGTAGCAGATCGTACCAATACGCTAGGCAAAGCTTTTCTAGGATTATCTACAGAGTGTGCAAGATGCCACGACCATAAATACGACCCTATTTCTCAAAAAGAATATTTTCAATTTTATGCTTTTTTTAACAATGTAAATGAAACAGGGCAAGTACCCTATGTAGGAGATCCAAGTCCGACATTGATCCTTAAGGAAGATGAGGAAGTGGAGAAAAAGATTGCTTATTTAAAAGAAAAAATTGAGGAAGAGGAAAAAAGGTTAAAAATATATACCAAGGATGATTTGGCTTCTTTTGAAAGCTGGCAAAACAATCTTTCAAAGACCAAAGCTCCATCAAGGGTTCCAAGGGGAGAAATTGCATACTATCCTCTAGATAAGCCTGTCAATAATATATTCGATAATCTCATTGATAAAGCCAAACCTGCTGATATGGTAGTCATTCAAAAGGATAAGGAATTAATATCGGTGAAAGGAAAGATTGGAAAAGGAATAAAACTGGTTGGGGATAGTTATGTGGATTTAGGTGCAGATATAGCTTATTTCGAACGGAGTGATCCTTTTTCTATAAGTATATGGTACAAGGCCCTTAAAGATAGTTTGAATGGGCCCATTTTTTCCAAAACCGGTGGCTTCGCAAATGGGTTTAGAGGATATGAATTATTAATTAGAGAAGATGGAAGTCTAGCAGGATTAATGAGCCATACATGGCCGGCAAATGCCATAGAAGTCCATACTGAAGAGGCAATACCTGTGGGTGAATGGGTACATTTAGTCATGTCCTATGACGGATCAAGCAAAGCCTCCGGCTTAAAGCTCTATATGGATGGCAAACCAATGAAAACAAAAGTAATAACCGATCATTTAAAGCAAAGCATTTTGGCTTATGGTAAGGAAAAAAGGAGTATTGGTAGCCCCGGTAATTTGCAAATTGGAAAAAGGGGGACAAATTTTGCTGAAACCCTAGACCATTCTATTGTGGATGAACTTAGGTTGTTTGATCGTAATCTAACAGAAATTGAAGCCCAGTTGTTAGCAGGGGTGCTTAATCCTTTGCTCGAGAATAAAAATAAAGGAAACATTGCCGCTCTCAAAGATTATTATTTTGCAGTGGTAAACGAGCCATATGGCATGCAAAATAAAGTTTTGCATCAATTGCGCATAGAGGAGAATGAATTGGTAAGTTCCAAGGGAGAAGTGATGGTTATGCGAGAAAGAAGGGAGAAGAGGGCCACCCACATCTTGGACAGAGGGGTTTATGATGCTCCCACTGAACAGGTATTTCCGGGTACTCCTGATGTCATCTTAAAATTCTCTGACACATTGCCAAAGAATAGATTGGGATTAGCCAAATGGCTTTTAGATAAAAAAAACCCTTTGACTGCGAGGGTAATAGTAAACCAATATTGGGAAATGATATTTGGTAGAGGGATTGTGGCCACACCAGATGATTTTGGTAATCAGGGGGAGTTTCCTTCACATCCTGAACTGTTGGATTACCTTGCAATCAAATTTATAGCATCAGACTGGAATCTAAAAGAATTGATAAAATTGTTGGTAAGCTCTGCGACCTACCAACAATCCTCCGTTGTAAATGTAAATGATAGAATTAAAGATCCGGACAATATCTGGTTATCAAGAGCCAATGCTTCTCGACTTCCAGCGGAAATGGTTAGGGACCAAGCTTTGGCTTCAAGTGGATTACTGGTAAGAAAAATTGGAGGGGAAAGTGTTAAACCTTATCAACCTAAAGGACTCTGGCGAGAGTTAACCACTAATTATGCGAATGAATACGTTCAGGATACCGGAGAAAAATTATATAGACGTAGCCTATACACCATTTGGAAACGAAGTTCACCACCACCCGCAATGATCAATTTTGATGCTTCGGATAAATACATGTGTATTATAAAACGACAAAATACAAATACTCCCTTACAGGCACTGGTATTGATGAATGATCCTCAGTATATAGAAGCCTCAAGGGTGTTGGCTGAAAAGATGTTGACCCATGGTGGAGAAAAAACAATTGATCAGTTGAAATTTGGTTTTAAAGCAATTACAAGTAGAAATCCCGAAAAAGCAGAGTTGGAGATTATAAAAGAACTGTATCTAAGTGAACTGGAAGGATTTGAAAAAGCACCGCAAGACGCAGATAGTTTGCTACAAGTAGGTGAATATAAGAATGATAAGACATTGTCAAAAGAGAAATTGGCTGCACTAACTTTGGTCAATTCTACTTTATTAAACTATGATGAAGCCATCTATAAACGATAATAGGAATTTTAGGAGGAACATTTTAGCCAAATTATTTAAGGATTTTGATTGGAAAAAATAGATAATGAGTTTGTTACATAACCCGAATATGGATCGTCGTCAGTTTTTATCGAAAACCAGCTTGGGGCTGGGAAGTATGGCTTTGTCTTCTTTACTGGGACCAGGTAACCTTTTCGCTAGAAACCCTCTGGGCTTAAATAATATTCCTCTTGTACCTAAGGCTAAACGAGTGATTTATCTTTTCCAAAGTGGCGGACCATCTCAAATGGAGTTATTTGATTATAAACCTTTGCTTAATGAACGTTTTGGCCAAGAATTACCGGAATCAATTAGGGCTGGCCAAAGATTGACAGGTATGACCTCAAGTCAAAATTCATTTCCTTTAGCAGGTTCTGTTTTTGATTTTGCTCAATATGGTCAAAGTGGAGCTTGGGTAAGTGAATTAATGCCTCATACTGCTAAGATTGTAGATGAATTGTGCTTTGTGAAATCCATGCACACCGAGGCTATCAATCATGATCCTGCCATCACTTTCTTTCAAACCGGTTCGCAATTAAGCGGAAGGCCTTCCATGGGTTCTTGGATAAGTTATGGTTTAGGCAGTGACAATAAAAACTTACCGGAATTTTGTGTTTTACTTTCCAGAGGTAAAAATGGTGGTCAACCCTTATATGCCAAGTTGTGGGGAAGTGGTTTTTTACCATCTTTACATCAAGGGGTGCAATTTAGATCCGGAAAAGATCCGGTATTATACCTGAATAACCCCAATGGGTTAAAAAATCATAGCCGGAGAAAAATGCTAGATGCACTGAAGGAACTTCATGAAATTAAATATGATGAGGTAATGGATCCGGAAATCAATTCTAGGATTTCACAATATGAAATGGCCTATAGAATGCAGTCTTCGGTTCCAGAAACAATGGATATTTCAAATGAGCCGGATTATATATATGATATGTATGGCCCTGATTCTAGAAAGCCGGGCACTTTTGCAGCAAATTGCCTATTAGCAAGGAGATTGGCTGAAAAGGATGTGAAATTCATTCAACTTTACCACCAAGGATGGGATCAACATGGGAATCTACCACGTGATATTCAGCTCATGAGTAAAAGTGTGGATCAGGCAGGGGCTGCTTTGGTAATGGATTTAAAACAAAGAGGTTTATTGGAAGATACGCTTGTGGTTTGGGGCGGAGAATTTGGACGTACCAATTATTCCCAAGGCAAATTGACAAAAGACAATTATGGTAGAGATCATCATCCAAGGTGTTTTACGATGTGGATGGCCGGTGGAGGTGTGAAAAAAGGTTATACCCACGGAGAAACCTGCGAATTTGGCTACAATATAGTACAAGACCCTGTTCATGTTCACGATTTTCAAGCCACCATGCTTCACCTTATGGGAGTGGACCATGAAAAGTTAATATTTAAACATCAAGGTAGAAGGTTTAGACTTACGGATGTAAGTGGACGGGTGGTTCATGAGATCATCAGTTAGCATCTAGATTTAAAATTGAACCAAATCACCAAAACAAATAACCAACCCAAGAAATGACAAACTTAGAAAGAAGGTCTTTTATCAAAGGCGCTGCAGCAGTATCTGCAATCACAATTTTAAAACCAAGCACCGTGTTTGGCACCAAAGCTAACTCTGCTATTCAACTTGGAATTATCGGTTGTGGAAATAGAGGTACATCTGTTATCTCATCCATGTCTAAGCATACCAATGTTAATATAATGGCTATGGCAGACCTATTTAATGATAAACTTAAGGCCGGGAAAGAAAAATATGATGAATTAAACCAAGCAAATGGCTTTGGGAAAATTGACTCAAAAAATATTTATCAGGG
>NZ_CAXBOC010000445.1:0-4758 GCF_963976465.1 uncultured Cyclobacterium sp.
TTGGATGGACTTACGGCCGGAGCCATAAGCGATGGGAATGGATTTATTTCAGGTGAATTTAAAGTGGAAGGAAGTTCTTCAGACCCAATTTACTCCGGAAATTTAGCCTTCAATGAGACTGAATTTACCGTTGCCACCTTGAATGCTCGCTTTGCAATTGACAAGGATGAAATAAGGGTGGATAATCAAGGTGTGTACCTGAATCAGCTGACCATTAAAGATGACCAAGACAATAACTTTGTACTGGATGGGGATATCATTACCGAAAATGATTTTATCAACCCTCAATTTGACCTCTCTTTGACAGCGGATAATTTTAAAGTGCTGAACTCTACGCAAGAAGACAATGATTTATTTTATGGTGATGCATTGATTGGAGCAGATGTGACCATAAAAGGAGACTTGAATTTACCCATAATAGATGCCGATATTTCAGTCGACAAGGGGACAAACTTAAGTGTGGTGATCCCAGAAAGTCAGCTGGATGTGGTGGAAAGGCAAGGGGTAGTCACCTTTGTCAACAGAGAAAACCCTGAAGATATCCTTACCAAAAGACTCGAAGAAACAAGCAATTCAGGCTATACCGGCTATAAGGTAGATATGCTATTAAATGTATCTTCGGAAGCAGTTTTTAATCTTGTAATTGATGAAAGATCCGGAGACAATTTAATGGTGGAAGGGGCGGCAAATCTCCAATTGAATATGGATCCAAATGGGAGAGTGACCTTAAGTGGGATTTACGAGTTGTCCAAAGGCCATTATGAATTGAGTTTGTACAATTTGGTAAGCAAGCGGTTTGAAATTCAAGAAGGAAGTACCATTAGCTGGGCAGGTGATCCCATGGATGCCAATATGGATATTACGGCAATATATAGTGTTAAAACCTCTGCCTCAGACTTAATGACAGCCACAGCATCCGGGGGATCCCGAGAAACAATGTCCAAATACAGGCAAGAGTTTTCTTTTATCGTTTACCTTAATATAGATGGAGAACTGCTCAAACCTGAGATCTCATTTACAATGGATATGCCTGAAGACGAAAGGGGAGCATTGGGTGGTGCCGTATATGCGCAAGTGAAGCAATTGAACAACCAAGAAGGGGAGTTAAACCGCCAAGTTTTTTCATTATTGGTGTTAAATAGCTTTTTTCCTAGTGGAGATAATTCGGGCAGTGGAGGAACCGCAGCCATGGCCAGATCCAGTGTGAGCCAGTTACTTTCAGGTCAATTAAATACCTTTACCAACAGTTTAGTAGGGGGGACAGGATTAGAATTAGATGTGGGGTTGGATAGCTTTGAGGATTATCAAGGAGATTCCCCACAGTCAAGGACCCAGCTCAATGTAAATGCCAGTAAAAGGTTTTTAGACGATAGGCTAATTGTTCAGGTAGGTAGTCAAATTGACATAGAGGGAAGTTCTTCTACAGGCACAGGTAATTCTCTGCTAGGCAATGTTAGTGTAGAGTATTTAATTACCGAAAATGGACGCTATAGAGCAAGGGGCTTTAGAAAAAATCAATTTGAAAGTTTTATAGATGGACAATTGGTTGTCACCGGGCTTTCTGTAATTTTCAATAGAGAGTTCAATAAATTCGAAGACCTCTGGAGAGGTATAGATTCTAGGAGAAAAGAACAAGAAAATCAAGCAGAAGAGGAGAACAATGAAAATTAATAAATGCTATACTTTATTCCAATTATCAAATATCAAGTCATTGTTAGCAATGGCTTTACTATTACCCTTGTGGTTTTTGGTAAGTTGTAGCGTTTCTAAATATATTCCTGAAGACGAAAAATTATATACGGGAGCCACTTTGAAAATCAATAGGGATTTCTCTGTAAAAGGTTTTAAAGCGATTAACGCGGAACTTGAAGGCCTGCTCGAGCCCGAACCCAATGCTAAAATTTTGGGAATGCGGATTGGTTTGTGGAGTCACTATAAAATGCAGCAGGAAAATCCGGGCTTTATCAATCGATTTATTTATAAGAAATTGGGAGAAGAGCCTGTGTATTTAAGTGATGTGGACGCCGAAAAAACCCAAAGCCTGGTTGTAAACAGACTAGATAACAATGGATTCTTTTTTTCTAGGGTGAGTGCAAATGTGGAGGCCGGTCCCAAAAAAGCATCAGTTAACTATTCGGTAGATTTGGCTAAACCCTATGAATTGGCCACCTATCAATATGAAAAAGACAGTTCTGCAATAGACCGTGGCATCAGGGAATTGCTTGATAAAACAGAAATAGCTGAAGGAGATTACTTTTCTCTGGAAATGATGAAAAATGAAAGGGTAAGATTAAATGAAGCCCTTAAAAATAAAGGTTTTTATAATTTTAACCCTGATTTTTTAATTTTTGAAGCCGATACCAACCAATATGAAGGTAAAAGGTTTGACCTCTTTTTAAGGCTCAAACAAAATGCGCCTGAAAAAGGTATAGTGCCCTATGAAATTCAAAATATCCGTGTCTATCCTAATTATTCTATGGATAAATATGGGCAGGAGACAGATACGACCTTGGTTGACAATGTGATGGTTATCCAAAATGAATTGACTTTCAAGCCTGATTTACTCGATCAATACATATTGATTGAAAAAGACAGCCTTTATAATTCGAAAGACACACGATTAACCAGTAGTAGATTAACTGGTATTGGAAATTTTCGGTTTGTGAACCTGAGGTATACAGAAACAGATACCAGTCTGAGCGGAGGGAAAGGGAAATTGGATGCAAATATTTACCTTACTCCGTTAGACAAGCGCTCCATTAGGGCCGAATTACAAGGTGTTTCCAAATCCAATAATTTTGCCGGTCCCACTTTATTATTGAATTATAGAAATAGAAATTTATTTAAGGGAGGGGAAACATTTAATCTAACGGCAGAGGTAGGCTATGAAAGCCAAATTGCCGCAGGTGATAGAGAAAGTTTAAGTGCTTTTGAAATAGGCTTAAAAGGTGATTTGATCTTTCCTAGAGTGGTATTTCCTATTGCCATTAAAGAAAGATTTGCTTATTCCGTACCCAAGACAAAAATTAGTCTTGGCACTGAGTATCAGGATAGACGAGGTTATTATAAGTTAAACACGGTTTCGGCTACTTATGGATATTTCTGGAATGCCAATCGTTTTGTTTATCATGAGATCACTCCCATCTCACTAAACTTTGTAGACATCTCCAATACTTCTAGTGAATTTGAAGAAATATTGGAGGACAATCCATTTTTAAGGCAAAGTTTTGAGCATCAATTCATCGCAGGAATAACCTATAATTTTGCTTATAACAAGCTAATGGATAAATACAGGGAGCATAGTATATATTTTGGAGCCAATTTAGACCTGGCAGGGGGCGGATTGAGGTTGTTGAACAATGTATTTAACAATCAAGACCAGAACAAATTCTTGGGATTTAACTATGCCCAGTACAATAAAGGGGATATCGATTTTAGATATTACTGGAGATTTACAGAAGAAAAATTGCTTGCTGTCCGCTTGTTTGGAGGTGTAGGACTTCCTTATGGCAACTCCGTTTCCTTACCATTTGCCAAACAGTTTTTTTCCGGAGGGCCCAATAGTATCAGGGCTTTTAGAATCAGGTCTTTGGGACCCGGATCTTTCACTCCTGAAACCGAAACCACAGCCAATTATTTTGATCAGGCAGGTGATATAAGGTTAGAAGGAAATTTAGAATTTAGATTTCCAATATTCTCTTACCTTAAAGGAGCCACTTTTGTAGATGTAGGTAATGTTTGGCTGGTTAATGAAAATGAGGCATTACTCGGAGGTAAATTTGGAAAAGATTGGTTCAAAGAGCTGGCAGTGGGAGCCGGAATTGGGCTCAGAGTGGACATTGAATTTTTTGTAATCAGGTTTGATTTAGCTACCCCTCTTAGAAGCCCCTCCTTGCCGGAAGGAGAGCGTTGGGCTTCAGAATTTAAATTGCAGGATAGCGACTGGAGGAATAGCAACTTAGTTTTTAATTTTGCCATAGGCTACCCTTTTTAAGGACCGGTGTTTAACTTTTCCTTGGTTTTAATAAGGCTGGACAAATAAGCCAACATGGCCGGTGTAACCACAGAGAAAGTAAGTAATTTCCCTAAATTACTTGACTTTTTCATGGCTAAAGTAGCGCCAATAACAGCCAATGGTATCCCATATTTCAATCCAAACTGTAGGTATTCTTTTTCTCTATTCATGATTTTTAAAATTATATAAACAAAATGCACGGGAGCTTTTAAAAGCCGTATTAATTGGTTTTTTATAAGCTGATTACAGTAAATAATAGATTGTGCTTAAGGTAGCAGATAGTGCAATTCTTATGCCGCAAAGGGCAAAAGGTTTAAATCGAATATAAGTAAACTTAAGAATGTTTTAAAAGAGATAAGGTTCTGTATATGTGGCATTCTTTTATAAAAAAGTATACTGAATTTTTGAGAGCCTATAAATCCACCAAAAGCCTTAGGTTTAATAATCAAACTTAAGCTGTTCACCTGAGGGCCTGTCATGGTCATCTGAAATAAGATTAGAAAGACTTATTCCTAACAAGCGAATGGGTAGATTTAGTGCTTCCTGATGTAGGAGATCCAAAGCAATTTCTTCCATCTTTTCTAGAGCTATCGGATTTACCTGTGTTTTGCTACGAGTTTGAAGGCTAAAATCATTGTATTTGATTTTGACGGTAATCGTTCTGCCTTTTGCATGGTTTCTTTCCAGTCTTCGATAAAACTCCGGTAAAATATTTTCTTTAAGTGTAGCTTCTATGGCTTGAA
>NZ_CAXBOC010000446.1:0-4750 GCF_963976465.1 uncultured Cyclobacterium sp.
TGCATTGTCAAGTCTTAGGCCCGACTCCCTTTTGTTTTCATCAGGGCCATGGCAGGCAAAGCAGTTGTCTGATAGGATTGGCCTGATATGGAAATTATAACTGATCTGGTCTCCTGATGACAGCGCTGTGGAATCGGATCTTTTTTCTGCGCAAGACAGCAAAGTCACCAAAGGAATCAATAATATATAGGATAATTGCCTTAGCATAATTTTGTGTGGGCTCTTATATTGTTAATAGTGAACAATTTGCTAATAATTACCTATATATACAAGCAATATTTGAAAATGCCTGAGGGTATAAAATACGTAGTTTTTAGTGAATAGTGTTTATCCAGCATTTATTTAGGAAGCTGAATTAATAACGAAAATATTAGAGATATGTATCCTTTGTGGCGGGGCCTTGAAAGCATACGAACAAGGCATGAGTAGATAGGGGCTAAAAAAATAGGCGCCAATTTGTGTGAGAGCGTAGGAAATAGATAGCAACAAAAAAAGGAGAGGTTGAAAACCTCTCCTTTTGAAGCAATGTATGGCTTTTGATTTGATTATGAATTTTGAACTTTTGAAAAGTCAAAATCATCAAGAAATTTAGTGGTGAAATTTCCGGCATTGAATTCCGGGTCTTCCAATAAAGCCAAATGGAAAGGAATGGTAGTTTTAATGCCATCAATGACAAACTCTTCCAAGGCACGTTTCATACGTACAATCACTTCTTCTCTGGATTGTGCACTTACGATAAGTTTAGCAATCATGGAATCATAGTTTGGCGGAATAACATATCCTGCATATACATGGCTGTCAATCCTTACGCCTTTGCCTCCCGGAAGGTGGAGGTTAACGATTTTTCCGGGGCTAGGTCTGAATCCATTCGCAGGATCTTCTGCATTGATTCGACACTCCATGGCATATAATTTCGGGAAGTAATTTTTCCCACTAATTTTTTCTCCGGCAGCTACTTTGATTTGTTCTTTGATTAAATCAAAATCTGTCACCTCTTCCGTTATTGGATGTTCTACCTGAATTCTGGTATTCATTTCCATAAAGTAGAAGTCTCGGTTTTTGTCTACCAAGAACTCTATGGTTCCGGCCCCTTCATAAGCAATTGCTTCTGCCCCTTTGATGGCAGCTTCACCCATTCTTTTTCTCAAATCATCAGTGATAAATGGAGAAGGAGTTTCCTCGACTAACTTTTGATGACGTCTTTGAATAGAGCAATCTCTTTCAGACAGGTGGCAGGCCTTACCGGCAGAATCTCCGATGATTTGAATTTCAATATGGCGTGGCTCTTCTACGAATTTTTCAAGGTACAAGCCATCATTGCCAAATGCAGCAGCAGATTCTTGTCTGGCATCGTCCCATGCCTTTTTGAAGCCCGCAGGGTCCTTCACAATACGCATGCCTCTTCCTCCACCACCGGCAGTGGCTTTAAGGATTACGGGGTAACCAATTTTTTCCGCTAAAGGTAGTCCCTCTTCTATGGAAGCTAGCAAGCCTTCAGAACCGGGAATGGTAGGTACTCCGGCTGCTGCCATGGTGGCTTTGGCTGTTGCCTTGTCCCCCATTTGATTGATCATTTCGGGACTTGCTCCAATAAATTTGATATTGTATTCTTCACAAATCCTTGAAAATTCCGCATTTTCAGAAAGGAAACCGTAGCCGGGATGAATGGCATCTGCATTGGTGATTTCTGCAGCAGCTATAATTCTAGGAATATTTAGATAAGAATCTTTGCTTGATGCTGCGCCTATACAAACCGCTTCATCGGCAAAACGTACATGTAAGCTGTCCTTGTCAGCAGTGGAATAGACAGCGACGGTCTTTACTCCCATTTCTTTACAAGTACGGATGATCCTTAATGCAATTTCTCCTCTGTTGGCTATTAATATTTTATTAAACACTTTATAAGGTCAGTTTGGTTAGAAAACGATCAATTCTGAGGTTCAACCAAAAAGAGAGGTTGGTCATATTCAACGGGGGAAGCATCATCTACTAAGATCTTTACGATTTTACCGGAAACTTCAGATTCCACTTCGTTAAATAATTTCATTGCTTCAATGATGCATACAGATTGGCCTTTTTGAATGGAATCACCTACATTGACAAAAAATTCTGCATCAGGATTTGGAGACCTGTAAAAGGTGCCAATCATGGGAGACTTCACTTCTAATAGGTTGTCTGCAGGGGCACTGCTTGATTCAGCCGGGGCCGGTGCAGAAGGCTGAACAGGTGCCTGAGCCGCTTGAGGTGCAGGACTTGCAGCCGGAGCTACGGCTTGAACTTCAGAATTCTTTTTAATGGAAAGCTTGAATTCATCTGTTTCTATTTTGACTTCTGCTAAACCTGAATTGGAGATAAAGTCTATTAATTCTTGTATTTCTTTTGCTTTCATAAATCTATTTCTTTGAGAGTTACCCGGTATTTGGCCACCCTGATTCAAATATACTTGATTTTATCTTAAGTAAAACTAGGTAAATTAGTAAATAATTATAGCGAAAAAAGGATTATTTAACTCTTTCAGAGTAGGAACCATCCCGCGTATCTACTTTAATCATTATGTCTTGGTCTACAAATAATGGAACCATTACCACAGCACCCGTTTCTAAGGTGGCAGGTTTTAATGTATTGGTAGCGGTATCTCCTTTGATGCCCGGTTCTGTGTAGGTAACCATTAATTCTACAAACGGGGGAAGCTCCACACCTAGTGGTGTTTCTGTTTCATCATGGATAAGAATATCTACCATCTGACCTTCTTTTAACAATTCAGGTCTTTCAATTAGTTTTTCCTCAATTGGAATTTGTTCGAAGGTGCTTGTGTCCATGAAGTGATACCCCATGTCATCATTGTAAATGTACTGATGGGGCCTTTTTTCTACACGTGCGGTTGTTATTTTCTCACCTGAACTAAAAGTTTTATCAACGACCTTTCCATTGGTAAGACTTTTTAGTTTGGTTCTAACAAATGCCGGACCTTTTCCGGGTTTTACATGTTGGAATTCAACAATTGTAACAATATCATGATTAAATTCCAGACAAAGGCCATTTTTGAAATCAGCAGTACTTGCCATATTTGCTTTGATTTTGGTTAAACGCTTTTAGGGTCATATCCCCATTTTAAATATACTGCTCCCCAGGTAAATCCACCACCAAAAGCAGCCAAAATTAAGTTATCTCCTTTTTTCAACTTGGATTCATAATCCCAAAGACATAGAGGTAAAGTGCCTGCTGTGGTATTGCCATACTTTTCAATGTTTAGCATTACTTTTTCAGGTCCTATCCCCATTCTTCTGGCAGTCGCATCAATTATCCTTTTGTTGGCTTGATGTGGTACCAACCAGGTGATGTCATCTGCAGTCAAATTGTTTTTTTCCATGATCTGAGCACTTACCTCTGCCATATTGGTTACAGCAAATTTAAATACGGTTGACCCTTCTTGGTAAACAAAGTGTTCTCTGCCGGTTACCGTTTCTATAGAGGCAGGCTTTCTACTTCCTCCTGCTTCTATTCGAAGAAAGTCTGCACCGGATCCATCCGTATGTAGCATAGAATCCATTACACCAAGATTTTCTTCAGTAGGCTCCAGTAATACAGCTCCACCACCATCACCGAAGATAATACATGTAGTTCTGTCCTGATAATTAACGATGGAGGACATTTTATCAGCTCCTATGATGATCACTTTTTTATGCGCGCCGGTTTCAATAAACTGACTCCCCATAGAAAGGGCATATAAGAATCCGGAACAAGCGGCAGAAATATCAAAACTATAACAGTTTTTTGCCCCCACATTGTGAGCGATAATATTGGCTGTTGCAGGAAATAGCATGTCCGGAGTAACGGTGGCACAGATAATCAAATCTATATCTTCCGGGTTGGTGTTGGTTTTTTCTAGTAAACCTTTGACTGCCTCCGTGCCGATGACTGAAGTTCCTTGGTTTTCACCTTTTAAAATTCGTCTTTCTTTGATACCTGTCCGACTGGTGATCCACTCGTCATTGGTATCTACCATGGTTTCCAGTTCTTTGTTGTCTAATACATACTCGGGTACCCAGGCATGTACACCTGTAATAACAGCTCTTTTTTTCATCTGATTGTTTCTAGTCTCATATTGGAAATGGTCCACCCTAACTTTCCTGCGATCTTTTATTGAAAGTTGTCAAGGGCAAATACCATTTTTAGTAACACTGTTTTTGTTAGCTGATGTCAACAGTATTAAAATTCGAATCCCAAAATTATTTAAAATGTCCTTGTCCACCAAGGATTTTGAGGATATGTGAAAAATAAATCATGATGAGAATCAATATATTAATCTATTTCGCTCTCAAGTTGTATCAGGACGGGAAAATTCCTAAATTATAAATTAGTGAAAACCTTCCCTATGAAATAATGAAACTTAGCGTAAATGGTAAAGAATATTTGGTGGAAGCAACCGAAAACCCTAGTCTGCTTGAGGTGTTGAGAGATCAATTGAACCTCACCGGAACCAAGTATGGTTGTGGAGAAGGAGCTTGTGGCGCATGCAAAGTGTTAATCAACGGTAACCCCCTTCCTGCTTGTATAACTCCGCTTACTTCAGTTGCCGGGAAAAATATAGTAACCATTGAAGGGATAGCACACCAGGGTGAGTTGCATCCGGTCCAAAAAGTATTTCTGGCAGAAGATGTTTTTCAATGTGGCTTTTGTGCCTCAGGAATGATCATTTCAGCTGTCGCTCTTTTGGAAAAGAACCCTGAAGCCGGTGTTCAGGAATTGA
>NZ_CAXBOC010000447.1:0-4750 GCF_963976465.1 uncultured Cyclobacterium sp.
TGAAGAGGTAGCCTCATCATTCGTTTTATTTGCTGTCTTATTGTCATTTGAAGCTGTACCGCAAGCCATAAAGATCATTAGATAACAGGCGTTAATTAGATTTTTCACTTTCATTTTTTTCATCGGTTTTGTTTATACCGCTGGCCAATTCATGAGTTTTGGGATGGTATTTTCCTTTTAAATCGTCTTCTTTAGATTTGGACCAAAGTTTTACTCCGGAGAAATAGGAAGCCCTACCTATCATATGTGCACCTACAGGAGCCGTTAGCAATATGAATACAATTATTGCCAAAACCCTGGAAGTAATTCCAATTTCATTGAAATAAACCGCAGCAGAAATCAGCAATAAACCTATGCCCAGTGTGGCTGCTTTGGTAGTAACAGAAATCCGTAGGTAAAGATCGGGCATTCGAATTACCCCAACTGCTGCAAGTAATATAAATAGGGCCCCAAGGGAGCTTAGAATTATGATTATTAAATCACTCATTTTTTTCTCTTTTATCTAAATAATAAGAAAATGCGACAGTACCTAAGAAGGCAATCAAGGCCATAATCATGGCGATATCGAGAAAGGCCGGTTGGTTGGTATAAATACTGTAAATGGTAATGATGCCAATTCCGGTAGTAAGCAGTAGGTCAAGCGCTACCACCCTGTCTGATAGGGAAGGGCCAATAAGAAACCTGATAAATATCAACAGGGTAGAAATGGCCAGTACCGGAAGGATTATATAATATAGGAAGTCGTATACGCTCATCTCAAAATCTCCAATAGTTTACGTTCAAATCCATTTTTAATATCAGCAATAAAGTGCTCTTTGTTTTTGACATACATGGCATGTACATAGAGTACTTTCCGGTCATCCGACACATCCAGACTTAAGGTTCCCGGTGTTAGGGTAATAAGGTTGGCCAATAAGGTGATCTCCATATCTGTTTTTGCATCAAGAGGGATTTTGATGATGCCCGGTTTCATAAAATAACTGGGAGTTATGACATCATAGGCCACCTGCAAATTGGCTTTTACCAGTTCGGACAAGAAAAAGAATATAAAGGCAATCACTTTTGGTCCTCGGTAGAGATACCTGTTGTCTTCTCCTCGTTGTGCAATAAGCCACATCAACAAGAAACTCAAGGTAAAGCCAAACACGAAATTTATAAAAGAGAAATCACCTGTTACTGCCAGCCAAATAAAGGAAAGCAATAGGTTACTAAGAAACCTAGTTTTTATCATTTTTCTGTCGAATTAATTGCCCAAAACTGCTTGAATATATTGTGTGGGATCCATGAGATTTTCTCCGATTTTTATAGACAATCGCATGACCCACTCAGCGCCAAAGCCAATTCCTAGTGAAATTAAAGAAAGGAAGAGTATGGATCCAATCATGGCTCTTCTTTTCAGAGGTTTTAAGGCATTAAAATATTTGATATGCTTTTTCTCTGGTAGCTCAGGGCCATCTTTCCAGAAGACTTCAGACCACATGCGTGTGATAATGAATAAGGTAAGAAAACTTCCCAGTATTACGAAAACCACCACCAATATATTTGTTTGTTCAATGGCCCCTTGAAGGATAAGCAACTTGCCCCAAAAGCCTGATAATGGAGGAATTCCTACCAAGCTAAAGAGTGGGATTGCCATCAAGAGACTTAATTTCGGATGTTCCTTATAAAAACTGCCAAGCAAACGCATGGAATAGGTTCCTTTGAATTTAAATATCAATCCGCTGACCATGAAAAGATTGGTTTTCACCACAATGTCATGCACCAGGTAAAAGATGGCTCCGGCAATGGCCAAACTGCTATAAACCCCCAAACCTGCAAGCATAAACCCAATGTGGCAAATAATCAGGTAGCTAATTACTTTTCTCATATTGTTTTGAATCAGCGCACCTATTCCACCTGACAGAATGGTAAAAATCGCCAAAACCATGATGACTGTGGAGAGAAAAGCATCCGGTACAAAGATCAAAGTAAACACCCTTAGCAAGGCATAAACCCCTACCTTGGTAAGTAGTCCTCCAAAAATGGCTGAAATGGCCGGGGGAGGGGTATGGTAGGAGGCCGGTAGCCAAAAATACAATGGGAAAACGGCTGATTTAATTCCAAACCCTACAAGAAAGAGTACGGCGGTTACATTTACCAAACCTCTGTTTTCTATCTTAGCAACTCTCAAGGAAAGGTCAGCCATATTCAAACTGCCGGTCAAGCCGTAAAGGATGGCAATGGCGGTAAGAAAGATGACCGAGGCCAATAAGTTCATGGTAACATATTTGATGGCACCTTCTATCTGTGCTTTCTCTCCTCCAATGGTGAGCAATACAAAGGAAGATATGATGATGATTTCAAACCAGACATACAGGTTGAAGATATCTCCTGTAAGGAATGCTCCACTGAGTCCCATGATTAGCAGGTGGAAAATGGGGAAATACCCAAATTTAACCCGGGCATTTCGGATGCTTCCCACGGAGTAAACACTTACAGCTAAGCCTGCAATTGCGGTAAGCAGTACCAAAAGAGAACTGAAGGTGTCTGCGACGAAGGTGATCCCAAAAGGAGCAGCCCAACCTCCTGCTTGCATGACCTGAATGCCCTCGGTATTTACTTTTACCAAAAGCAAAATGCTAATTACAAGGGCGATTAGAGATCCGGTTACAGAAATTAGCTTTTGAATATTCTTGCTGTTCCAGGAGAACATCAATAACACGGCTATAAAAAGCTGGAAAATTACCGGTAAAACAATGTATGGGTTGTTCATAAGTCTTCGTCGGTTGCGTTCATTTCGTCCAGATCGTCTGTTTTAACCACCTTGTAAGCCCTTTTGACCAGAATTATCGCGAAGGCCTGCAGTCCAAAACTAATAACTATGGCTGTAAGGATTAATGCCTGTGGTACAGGGTCTGCATACAATTCTCCCAGCATCTTTTCTGAAGATGCAATAATAGGGGGCTGTCCTTTGACAATTTTCCCCAGTAGAAATATTAACAGATTGGCTCCGTTGCCGAGCAAGATCAAACCAATAATCAGCTTGACCAAACTTCTTCTCAGCATCATATAGATGCCTGCGGCATACAAGAGCCCTATGATTATTACCAATAAAATTTCCATATTATAATCCTTCTGATATGGTGAAAATAATGGTGAGGGTAACACCTATAACGACCAGGTAAACGCCCGTGTCGAAAAATAAAGCAGAACCTACCTTACCAATGACTGGTACTGCATTCTCCATCCATAACCCTGTCATAAAGGTATCCCCGAAAAACAAGGGCAAGGCGCCGGATACCAAGGCCAATAGTAGGCCTACAGGCATCAAAAATCCCGGATGGAAGGTCATGATGTTTTTCGTTTTATCGATTCCATTGGCAAAAGAATGAATTACAAAAGCAATGGAAGCCATTAATCCCCCAACAAAACCTCCGCCCGGTAAATAATGACCACGCAATAGGATGAAGATTGAAAAAAGCAAGAGCAAGGGAAGCAAGTATGCCGATGCTGTCTTAAATATGATGGTTTTCATAATTATTCTTTTTCAGTACTTTTAAGATGAAGTTTCAAAAGGCCAAATACACCGATGGCTGCAATGGCCAATACAGTGATTTCCACAATGGTATCAAAGCCCCTGAAATCTACCAGGATAACGTTCACCACATTTTTTCCTTTACCTAGAATATAAGCGTTCTTTGCATAGTATTCACTGATTTCCTTGGTTACCGATTCATTCATTACCTCCAAGGTCAATACGCTGATAAGCCCACCAAACACCAAGGCGAGTAAGCCGTCCCGGATTTTGTCATTGTTATCAGGCAATACCAAGTACCTTGGAAGATTATACAAGACCAAAACAAATAGAATAACCGTGAGGGTATCTATAGAAAACTGGGTCATGGCCAGGTCAGGTGCAGAATAAAACAAAAAGATCATACAGAAAGAGTATCCCACTACACCTAGAGAGGCTACAGCCGTAAGTCTGGAATTTGAAAATACAGTGAAGAAAATGGCAGTGGCCATGATCACGACTACCACCGCCTCATAGAATGTGACATCGGAGAGTTTGGATGTATCCAGGTATAGCTCTACACCTGAGAAGAAGCGGTAAGCTAACAAAATGCATAGGAAGGACAGGATGGTGATGAGGTAGAACCTTAGGTATCCATTTTGGAAAAACTTTGTCCATATCCTGCTAAGGCCTACAAAAGCATCGGCAATTTTGTTGATAATTGTATGGGGGGAAATCTTTTCAAACCTTGTTACCTTCGCAAGTAGCCCTTCAGAAGGTTTCAATAAGAAATACAAGGCGATGCCTGAACCAATGGTGATGGCACTAAGAACCAAAATCAGGTTGAAACCATGCCAAAGTTTTAAGTGAAAATCCGGGGTGCCTCCTGTGATGGATTGTACGACGGGCTTTATAATGCCTCCTTCAATTAATCCCGGGGCCAGACCGAAAAGAATTCCCAATATGCCAAGCAACATTGGGGGAAGGTACATGGCCGGGCTAGGCAGGTGAAGCTTTTGGTATTTTTCCGGTAGTTTCCCTACAAAAGGTTTTATTCCGGCTAAAAAACCGGCAAATAATAAGGCTGCATTGGTAATGATGGCCAGACCGGTTAGGATCCAAGCAATGTCTCCCATGCCCAAGGTCGCCTCATAAATCAAGTCTTTTCCCACAAATCCAAAGGAAGGAGGAATACCGGCATTGGAGATGGCGGCAAGAATGGCTGCAATTCCCACGGGAAGCATTACCTTATTTAAA
>NZ_CAXBOC010000448.1:0-4749 GCF_963976465.1 uncultured Cyclobacterium sp.
GGCAATGCATGGAAACGGTAGGAATGCGATGAGTTATGCTCCTGAAAATGATCAAAGCGTGCCCTTTTATGTGCACCAAAGAAATATGGCCATCGATAATGGCTACTTATTTGTTGTCATCTCTAATGGAAATGATACTTGGGGAACAGACCAAGGGCTGGAAAATTTGATGAAGGTATACCGGTACATAAGCTCAAATTATAGGGTTAAAGAAAAATGGGTTTTATGGGGCACTTCAGCCGGAGGGCTTCAAATGTTTAGAATGATAGCTGAATACCCGGAGAAAATTGACCGGGTTATTGGCACTTTTCCTGTCTATGATTTAGAACAGGCTTATTCGCAAAGAAAGTCTTCAAATTTTATTTGGCAATCAAAAGAAGATTTTGAAGATATCAATCCTGCAAATTTCCCTGAAAAATTAAAAAATGTGCCTATGTTGATTTTTCATGGTAGGAAAGATCAGGCAGTACCTTATAAGAATCATTCGCTGAAATTAATAAGAGAGGTCAATGCACTGGGCGGAGCTATAAAGCTAAAGCTGGTCAAGGGTGGGCACAGTACTTCAAATTGGAAGGTTTACAAAAACCCTATAATTAAGGCTTTCTTGGCAGAATGAAAGGATATTATTAAGTAATAGATTGTTTGTTATAAATTATGCGGTTAAATATTTATCATCCCGGATAACATCATTTTCAATCCTTATCCAAATAATTAAAAAATGAAATTTAGAAATTGTTTTGGCTTGGTAAAAACAATCTTGATTATGATATCAATTGTGCTATTCATTTCTCCTTTGGTAAAAGCTTTGGATGTGGGAGATTTTGGTGGACTGAACTATTCCGAAAAGGAGGACCCATTCCCTATAGTTTTAACCTGGGATTATAATATTTATGTTATGGGGCCAGCTGAAATAAAGCAATTTGTGCAGTTGGCTAAGGAAAAGAATATTGATCAAATTAATTTAAGAATAAACAATAAGGGAGTAATCAATGCACGAATCGATCATGGAACCGTGTATCGGGAAAGGCTCGATGCATTTGGTGAAGACTTTGACCCTTTAAGGGTGCTGGTAGAGGAAGGTCATAAGGCCGGATTAAGGGTTGGTGTTCATTTCGATTTGTTTGAATCAAGTTATGACCAATTTTTCATTCGTCATCCGGAATTCACCCCACAATCTCAAAAGGATACCATTATTTACAATGCTTTTCCAAGTTACGCACACAAGGAAGTTCGGGATTACATGCTTGGTAGGGTTAGGGATCTTGCTGAATATGAAGTTGATCAAATGTTTTTTTGTACAAAATCCAGTCATACCCCAAGAAACATGACTGAGGTTCCCCGAAATACCTATGCTGCTTATAATTCACCAATTATAGAAAAATACACAGAGATTTATGGGGTTGATATTTTGTCAACTGCACCGGATAGAGAAAAGGTAGCTAAAATTCATGGTGATTTCATCATTGATTTTCTAAAGGAAGCCAATAAAACCTTGGATGCCTACAATATATCTTCCATTGCAGGAGCGACACTTAGCGGGTACTTACAACCTTCCGGTAAAAACATCATTTTGGATTGGAAGTCCATGGTTGATAATAAGGTAGCTGATGGCTTGGTGATGTCCAATACCAGAGGCGAAACTTTTGCCTGGTTTGAAGACGGTGCAATAGAGAAGTTTCGGGAAATTAGACAGGAAACTTCAAATAATGGGATGAAATTTTATGCCTACATGCTTTCTACTGTGTTTTGGAAGGTTAGGGATGAATATTCTTTGAGTCACCTTTTGGAATACATCCCAAAGCAAATGCACTATTTTCAACAGTTAGGGGCTGATGGTATTCTGATACATGAAGTTTATCAACCCGCCATTTGGGAAGCCTTAGGGAATTGGAGGCTAGTAGAAAAGGATAGTAAACAAGCGCTTACTATTCCGAAACCAGAAGGAGGTATTTTGGAGTATATTTTTCATCAGAAAATGCCACACGGAGGTTTTGAAGAAGCAAACAGCCATTGGTTATGGGACATTTTACCGGCATGGTCAAGTAGGGAAGATTGGCTTCCGGAAAGAAATAGTCCTATAGGCTTGAATGCGGATGATTTTGAGAAGTTTTGGGTGTCTGATAATCAGGGCTACGATCATTTACATGCAGCATACGACTGGAAGGTAATGGCCAATTCTGATTATTCGGGTAGATCTTATTCCGGAAGATCCTCCATGTTACTTTATGCAGACAGGGATGCAGGGAGAGGTGCTGGAAGGAAAATATCCTGGAAGTCCCATTCTGAAATTCCCATAATCCTGGAGACCCCATCTGTTTTTTCAGTTTGGATGCATGGGGAAGAATTGGCTGGAATTGAAAAAGCAGGTATGCAAATCACTTTTAAGGACTCCAAAGGTAACATCATTGATAGTGTTCAAAAAAATCAAAAAGTTAGAGGAACATTTAAATGGAGGGAACTGAAATTGCCTTACCAAATACCTGCCCAATCGCATTTTGTAGAAGTAGCCTTAGCAATGGAAGTTTCAGCTGAAGTTGAAAGCCATGGTAGGCTTTGGTTTGATGCTTTTCGCATTGAGGATGATCAAGGGACCTTCGGTAAAGAGCATTTTACTATTGTGTCAAGTCAGGATGCGGTTGAGGGAACCCACTTTGCAAGTTTTAATAGCCAAAAAGGTTATGAAATAACCTCGAAAGAATTTCTATTGAAAAAAGGCAAGGCGGATTATTTGA
This sequence comes from uncultured Cyclobacterium sp., assembly GCF_963976465.1. Classification (NCBI taxonomy): domain Bacteria; kingdom Pseudomonadati; phylum Bacteroidota; class Cytophagia; order Cytophagales; family Cyclobacteriaceae; genus Cyclobacterium; species uncultured Cyclobacterium sp. Next base: position 2,733 of record NZ_CAXBOC010000448.1, read on the forward strand.
AGGTGTCTCTGAGAACGCCTGAAAAAGAAGGGATGGATGTTTTGTTGTTAATTGGAGAGGGAATTTCCAAAAGAGTTCGCCTTTCTGAAAATTGGGAAGCCTTTCAAATCCCTATTTCTGAACTACCTAATCAATTGAAAACAAAACTCATTATACGTGCATTGGCCACAGGAACCATTCATGTCGATAACATTAGTATTGAATAAAATAAGAAAAACCAATAACCTCAAAACCAACATGCTTGTTGTGTTTTGATCAAACCTTATAAGAAATAATGATAAATCTTAAAATTTTAACCAATTGCCTAGCTGTTTTTTTTATAGCCATTTTTATGGCAAATGGACAAGACGCAATAATCCCAAAATACAAGACCACCCAAATTTTAGTTTCTTCCAATGAATTTGAAAAAGACAATTATTTGGCTTTCCCAGCTATTTTAAGACTGAATCCGGACGAAGTATTGGTGTCGTTTAAAAGAGGAACACAACATGGCGGAGGGAAGGAAGCTCGGTTGGATATGATGCATTTCGATACCAAAAATAATGTCATCATAGAAAGAAAAAACCTGGCGAGTGACCCCGGATTGATTCACCAAATGGGGGAATGGGTTGAATTTCCGAATGGATCTATAAAGCTCTATATCGACTCTCAACATTCTGGGCATGACAATGACAATTACCGAACTGGGTTGAGACAGGTTAGTGTAAGGAAAACAAAGAATGGTTTTGAGGCTTCAAAAACCGAATTGGCGCCAATGGTAAATGGACGGGAATATGGCTATGCATTTGACTTTATCGTTAAGGACAAAATTACCTATATGTTGGTGATGGGCTTTGGTTATAGGCCTGGAGGTGAATGGTCTGTGGATGTGATTCAGTCCAAGAATAATGGTAAATCATGGACTTTGGTTTGCAACTTAACCGAAGAATTTGGTGGGCATAAAATCAATGAAAGTGCATTTATTCCATGGGAAGATGGATTTATGGTGACTACTAGAGAATATGGGCAAAATCAAAGAATATATTTTACAGATGCTGAATTTAAGGTAATCAAGGAGAACAATTTAAGTTCATCCTATGGGTTTATAGAATCTCATATTGGTCGACCACGTCTTTTTTCAAGAGATGGCAATCTGTATTTATTGGGTAGGAATTGGAGAACCATGGAAGGAGAGGGGAGAAGGATGGAGTTGGGTCTGTTCAAGATCAACCCGAAATCTTTAGCCGTAGAAAAATGGTTTATATTGGACAATAGCGAACGTGCCCACATCACAGATGGCTACTATGCGGTTCCTTATTTTCAGGAAAAAGAAGGCAAGACCTATTTTAATTTGATCAACTACAAAGGAGCTAATAAGACTTTCCCTAGTATTGAGCGGTATGAATTTTTTTGGGATGAGATTAAGTAGAGTGGAGGGGTTATGATGGGGTGATGTAGTGATCTGTGATCTGTGATGGTGTGATTTGGTGATGTCGTGATGTAGTGAAAATTGTAGCTAAAACTAATCTTTCCCTCATAAAACCCAACGCCGCCTCGTAGTTTTGGCCCGGCCACCGCGCCCTAATATTTACGTTTTTGTTAAAAATTCTCTATATCGTCATTGCGAACCCTTTGTTGGAGAGGTGATGCTTAGGGAAAGGGTGTAGCAATCTTATAACGCTGGGGATTTGTTCGATTTTTTTCAATAACAAGCCCTAGTAATGCCTCGGAATCACGTCTTTCGGTCACTGAGCTTGTCGAAGTGTACCGAATTAATGATATACCATTTCGTCATTGCGAACCCTTTTATGGGGAGGTGTAGCGTAGGATAAGGTTGTGGCAATCTCATTACGTTGGAGATTCCTTCGACTTCCACTACGCAAAGCCCCTGCAACGTCTGGGAATGACGAAAATTTATTTCCGCCTTGTAGATTTTCGGCGTTAAGAAATTTAAGATGAGAAGGCAAGGGCACAGGCACTGTTTGACGAAGTTTTTGGTTCAGTAATCATTATAAAAAAAACGCCAATATTAAAACCA
>NZ_CAXBOC010000449.1:0-4742 GCF_963976465.1 uncultured Cyclobacterium sp.
GCTGAAACGAAAAGAACCTGATCAACTTTTCAGGGTACCTATGGAAATGGCCGATCGAGAAGGGTTTAAATCAATGGGAATAGATTTTGCGCTAGGAGGTGGCTTCACGCAAATTACCGGAATGGGAGATGCATTTATCGTTGAATATACCGCGGGATTAGCTCCTGAGGACAATATTCAAACGGAAGATTACAGAGAGCGGATGGCCATAATGGAAACAAGAAAAGTCTATTATTATCCCATAGAGGATGGGGTTCAAGTTGGCCTTCCCGTTCTCTGGGATAAGCCGGGAAAGCTAAAACTCGGCTTAGGAAACAATCGCTATTTACATTATGCCGATCAGGCTGAAATCCATGAGGTGGAAAAAGAATACCAGTGTTATTATATTTATGAATTAAGGCCCATAGGAGGGAAGGATTGATGATGTGGTGATGGGGTGATCTGGTGATTTGGTGATGTAGTGATCTGGTGATGAGGTGATTTAGGATGGATAGGCTTTAATCATTTTGTGTTTGCGGTATTATATAGTCATGTGTTTAAGCCTTTAGAAGCAAATGATATTTATTGCTTGGGTTTGGCGGTATTAAGATTTTTTTTTGCAACAATGCTGACAAAAGCTACATAAGGAAAATATTTCATTTATGTTTCCATCATTTAATTATTGGGTCTGAATATGGGGTTACAAATAAGTGTATCTCCTCATCGGAGCAAACTCATTTTTTTAGCGTTCACCATCCATTTCCGAAAACCATAAGCTTTGAAGGCCAAAAACACCTAATATATCACACTGTCCTAGAAAGTTTACTTTATCGGTACCATTCAATTTATCCAAGATTGTTAATTGGTTGGTCCTCTTATAAACTGAATTACTTTTTCCCCATTAATACAAATTATCATCCCTTACGAAAGCGAGTAACCCTATAGGGGTGGCAATTTTGTAGCCAAGGGTGACAACCCTTGGATGATGCATAAGGAGAGTATCTGATTTTGGCGGTATTGTTGCCTATTTCCGCAACAATGCTGACAAAATCCCAACGTCTTCTTTGTTTTCTTGGCATTGATTCAACCAAAACAGGGGAAATATAAAAATCCAATTACGATATTCCGGATTATTTATAAAAATCATATATATATTTGTCTCTGGAAAATACTTCCACTTTATTGATTTATTCTAATCCTATTACTTGATGAGTGCATCCCTAAGTGCCCGACCGGCCAGTTTTTCACGTGTTACCATTACAGAACTTATGATTCCTTCCTATGCTAATTTTGGAGGGAAAATTCATGGAGGCATTTTACTTTCCATGATGGATAAGGTGGCTTACACTGCTGCCACCAAACACAGTGGGGCTTATTGTGTAACTGTCTCCGTGGATACGGTCGATTTCTTACAACCCGTGGAAGTTGGAGAATTGGTTTCCTTAAAAGCCTCCGTCAATCATGTGGGCAATAGCTCCATGATTATCGGTATCAAGGTGATTTCAGAAAATGTGAAAACCGGTGTTGTGAAGCATACCAATACCTGTTACTTTACCATGGTAGCCAAAGGGGAGGATGACAAGCCTACACCTGTTCCACCCTTATTATTGGAAACGCGAACAGATGTCAGGCGTTTTGTAGAGGCCATCAAAAGGAAAAAGTACAAAAGTGAATATGGAGCAATCCTCAAGGAATTAAAACGGACCTGGGACAAAGAAGCCATTTCCACCATGCTAGTAGGACAACGCTGTGAAATTTCCTTTGATATTAATTAATCCTAATCCTTTTTTTCAAAAACAAGAAAATGCTGGATGTTTAAAAATTGTCCATTGGTAGACAATTTGAATCCATTGGCTTCCAACTCTTTCTTTACCTGCTTAACAGTCATTTTATGCAAGGGCTTTATGGCCACTTTGGGATCCTCCCCACGGTATTCTATGAGCAATAGTTTACCATCAGGCTTTAGGGATTTCTTGATATTTTGTAACATCTCTTTAGGAAATGCCAATTCATGATAAACATCCACCATTATTACCAAATCCATTGTTTTCTCCGGTAGGTTTGGGCTTTTTTCTGTTCCCAAAACGGTAAATACATTGTCTACATTTTGTTTTATTGCTTTGTTTTTGATGTAGTCAAGCGCATCTTGTTGGATGTCTACCGCATATACTTTTCCTTCAGGTACTTTTGATGCAATGCGAAAAGTATAAAAGCCAGAACCAGCCCCTACATCTGCCACATTACTGTTCTCATTAATGGGTAAATTGCTAATGGCAAGCTCGGTGTTTTCTTCTTCCGAGCGACTGTCTCTTTCCAGCCAGGCTACCCCATGAAATCCCATGACATGAGAAATTTCTCTACCCATGTATACTTTACCAATTCCATCTCTCGATGGCTCTTTGTGGGAATATTCATTGCCGGTTTGAGCAGTTACTTCTCCGGATAGGGTCAGGGAAAATAAGGACAAAACAATTAGTAGGTATCTCATGGCTTTTATACTGTTATTGTTGATTGGTTGCTTAATTTAGCATTAAATTGCTGAAAGTGACGCTGATATTTTGAAAAAAAGAAACCAGAAAGTCATGATTTGAAAGGAAATAGAGGCAAATGCGGAAGGAGCAAGTGGAGTTTAATAATTAAGAAGATACATAAGGAACATAGGGTAGCAGATAGACTTCAGAAGCGATTTGATAAATGAAGTATTGTCTGAAAAGAAGCGAAAAATGGGATAATGATGAAAAAAGCGGATATGTGGCGTAAAAGACCTTCTGCGTGTTATTTATTGTTAAATTTATTCATAAGTAGCTCATTTTAATGGAATTATATAAATATATCCAAACTTAATAGTTAATTTAACATGTAAATAGGAAATGGAGCGCATCTTTCATTAAAATAAAAAGTCATGGTTAGAATGGTACTCATTTTTGGAATCTTTTTATCTTCATCGGTAGCTTATGGACAGGGATTAATTATCCGCCATATTCCCCATTCAATACAAGGTAACCTGGATGTACCTGAAACCCTAAGCGATAAAACCCTTAAGTTTGAGTCATCACTTGGCCAGGTAGTTCCAGCAATTAATTCAAATGCTAGTGATAATAAATTGGAGGAAGATTCAACAAATGTATCCATTTTAAGCCCTTCAAAGAATTCTTCTTCCAATATGCCTATCAAAGATTTCCCCTCCAGAATACGTAAGTTTAGCAAGAAACCGGTGAAATTTGGAATTCAATTGGAAGGTATAAAGAAATAGTTTTTTTCTTTCGTTAGGCACTAAACGGCTCCATGAAATACTTTGTCATCCTAACAGCATCCATCGTGTTTTTCACCGGGGCAATTTTGATGGTTTATTTTTTATGGAACCTTGAACAAGAATGGACATGGAAAGTTTTAATGATTATCTGTCCAACATTTTGTGGATATTTAATTATCTCCAGGTCTCAAAATTATTCAGCTCTCGAACTTATAACTTGAACGATCTTACATCTTGGACTGAAGAAACAAACCTTTATCGTGTGAGATACAGGAAGATAAAACATACATTTCCTAACACTTAGTTAATTCTGGTCGACCATGTAGATCGAAGAAATATTGAACAACTTTATCATTATTTGCGAACTCACTACAAGAGCCGTATGAAGAATACTTAAAGGGAGAACAACAAAACTTAAAAACGAAAAGTCAAGAGAGCCGAACAGTTAGTAAATGTATAATACTACTTCCTAACTGCCAGGTTTAGTATCACTAAACAATGATTTCTGAATTTATTTGTGGAATGAAATTTTTTGGCGACAAAGAAGCGAAAAATGGGGAAATGATGAACAAAGTGGATCTGTGATAAAAAAGTTCTTCCATCCGTTATTTATTGTTAAAATTATAGGTAAACAGCTCTTTTTAATGAAATTATAAATTTTTATCCAAACTTAATAGTTAATTTAACGTGTAAATAAAAAATGAAAAGCATCTTTCATTAAAATAAAAAGTCATGGTTAGAGTTGTATTTATTTTTGGAATTGGATTTTTATCAACTGCTTCTTTTGGACAAACTGTTCACTACCCCTATGAACAAGGCGAAATTTTTTCAGGGGTTGATATTCGGTCCATTAAAAAGTTTAAACCTGAGTTATTTCTCAATTTTGAAGAACCCAAGGTTGAGTCAACCTTTAAGGGTATAGAAACGGATAAGGATGAGCCAAAGGAGACTGCTGAAATAAGGCTTGATGAAAATGAAGAAGATCCAAATATGGTCATATTAGACTTATCAAAAAATTACTCCTCCAATATGGTAATGAAAGAATTCTCTAATGATTTCCACTCAAATATGCCAATCGTTACAAAGATACGAATGGGGTATTCGATTGAATTGGATGGTATAAAGAAATAATATTCAATCGCAACTATACTTCACATCTGTTTCATAGAACCGGTATATTCATGAGCTTTTGGGTATTCAATAGGCTAACTATTGAATAATCAGTAGTAAAAATGTAGGGAAATTTTACAAATATTCTTACTTTTATTACAAACCTAGCTTCATATGTATCTATCTAAAGTTTTTGTTTTTGCTGTATTGCTTTTTTCTGGTGTTGCTACCCATGTGCATGGGCAAGACCTGGAAGACGGTAAAGCCATAATAGGCTTAATAGCCAATTACGCCAAAGCAAGGGAAAGCATAGACACGGTAATGCTTAGATACATCGTGACGGAGGACATTGATCAGTTGGTTTCCAATGGGGAGTGGAGACATGGAGTAGAAGCTGCTG
>NZ_CAXBOC010000450.1:0-4724 GCF_963976465.1 uncultured Cyclobacterium sp.
ATGATCAGGGCTATGGAGACTTTGGTTTTACCGGTAACCCCCATGTACAAACGCCTCAGTTAGACCAACTGGCAGAAGGAAGCATTCGATTGAATAATTTTTATGTTTCTCCGGTATGTGCTCCTACCAGATCCAGTTTAATGACTGGAAGGTATTCTCTTCGTACGGGTGTGAGAGATACGTATAATGGGGGAGCCACCATGGCTACGGAGGAAGTTACTCTGGCAGAAATGCTTAAAGAGGCAGGCTATGCAACGGGTGTTTTTGGAAAATGGCATTTGGGTGACAATTACCCTTTTCGACCCGGAGATCAGGGTTTCGATGAATCATTGATTCACTTGTCAGGTGGAATGGGACAGCCCGGTGATTTTACGACTTATTTTAAAATGGACCGTAGTTATTTTGACCCAACCCTCTGGTACAATGGTAAACAAAAATCTTTTCTGGGTTACTGTTCGGATATATTTACTGATGAGGCCATTCACTTTGTTGAAAAGCAAAGTAAGGATCAACCATTTTTTTTGTATTTGTCATTCAATGCACCACATACTCCTTTGCAGGTGCCGGATAAATATTATGAAAAATACAAAGACATAGACCCCTCTTCAGGTTTTGAAAATCAAAACATGCCATTTCCTAAGATGAGCGAAAAAGACAAAGAAGATGCAAGAAAAGTATATGCCATGGTCTCCAATATTGATGACAATATTGGGAAATTAATGCAGAAACTGGAAGAATTAGATATTGCTGAAAATACCATTTTTGTCTTTATGACAGACAATGGACCGCAGCAGTCCAGGTATGTGGGAGGACTTAGAGGTAGGAAGGGGAGCGTTTACCGTGGTGGCGTAAGGGTGCCTTTTCTGATCAAATACCCTAAAGTTCTTGCAACCAATAAAGAAGTAAATACTACCTTGGCACATATTGATGTGATGCCAACATTGGCGGAGCTTTGTCAGGCAAAATTACCGGAAGACAGGAGGATTGATGGGCAAAGTTTTGCAGGAATTTTGAAAGGAGAGGGAAAATCTGAAACAGGCTTTGAGCAAAGCCCTTTGTTTTTCTATTGGACACGAAAATTACCGGAATTGTATGACAATGTAGCCATTCAGCAAGGGCCTTATAAATTGGTAGGCAATACCGGATTTGATGCTAAACCTAAAGATTTCGAGTTGTTTCATCTGGAAAAAGACCCTTATGAACTTGAGAACCTAGTTGAACAAGAGCAAGAAAAAGCTGAAGAATTAAAAGAAAGCATGGATCAATTGGTAGAGGAGTTAACCGCTTCTCCCAACCTTAAGGAAGAGCAACGACCTATCATAGGAACTTCCCATGAAAATCCACTTGTACTGAATCGAAATGATGCTTCCGGGCAAAGAGGTATATGGACCCAGGAAGAAGTCTACGGTTATTGGAATGTTCAAATACTAGAGGGAATGTACAATATCCGGTACAAGTTTATTAAACCTTTGGAGAAGCCAGGGAAAGTGATGTTGGAAACCAATACGCAAATTATTCAAACCCATATTAGGGACATGCCCACTGATATCATTGAACTTAAAAATGTTTCCTTAAAGGCTTATAAAGGAAGTGTGACGCCACATTTTATGAGTGGAGGAAAAAGCATTTTTCCTTTATGGGTGGAATTTGAGAGAATAGATTAGCATAGAGAAGGTGTTGTATTTTAAAGCACTACTATTTCCATTTTACCTCGCAACCCAATGAATCAATTAATAGAAAAGGTCAGCATAACACTGCTGACCTTTTTTTATATCCAATATTAAAATATTATGCATTGGCATTTTGAGGTGCCCAATGAGAACATAGCATTCCCGGAGCCGCTTTTTGCGGGTTGGCACAATCTGCTGTTTCATACTTTAGACAAGAATCACAATTTCTGTTATCTTTTAATGCCGCCTTCATTTGGAAGGTGTCACATGTGTAGCTATCGTTGACTTTTACACCATGAACTTTACATACGCCATTTGAACTCAAATTCTCACAATTACTGCAGTTACTCGCTAATCTAATAGACATAATGTTTTGGTTTTAGTTATGAAACAAAACTACAATTTGATTCGGATAGAATGAATTTAAATAGTTGATTATCAGGTATTTAAATTTAGATTGTTTAAAAATAGCTTGGTATGTAATTGAGGCTTAGCTTATTCAACCTTGGAATTTTGTAAAATGATATTTTACTGTTTGACAAAATTCCAGTGAACAGGTATAGTGATCTGAAATTGCTTATAGTTTTTGAACATGCCTTAGAAAATTATTTTAATTTTTGAAATCGAAATGCTTTAGTTATATTTTAATTTGAATTAAATAAGAATTAATTTAATTATTTTTATGTTTTGATAAAATTTTAATCGGTTTAAATGATTTTTAAATAATGTTTTATTAATATTATTTTAACAAATAAAATAGAGATAATTGTACATTTACGAAAATATAGTTTTATAATTCCTAATTAAAATTTTAATCCATTTTGTTTTTAAAAGGTATGCTTAGTTTTATTGCAGCTTTTTTTAATTAAGGTCTGGGAAAAATTACCTGAACATTGTTAAAGGTTAGGTTGCTCATGGGGAGAATAGGGTTATTTGGAAATAATAATTATCTTAAAATTAAATTTTATTTAAGGTAGTAAAAACATAGTTTGTAATAAGTTTTTTTTACGAATTCATTTATCAATAAAACGTTATAATTAATCAATTCAATACAACGCTTAATGAACACCCTATGAGAAAAACTATTCTAAAAAAGAAAAACCACCGAGGAATTGGGTTGGTTTTTCAGCTCTTCACACTTTTGCTTTTAATTCAGCCGGTCATGGCGAATGCAGCCTCCCCTGAAATATTTCGGCTGGCAGCTATTAAAGGTAAGATTGTTGATGAAACCGGAGAACCACTGCCCGGTGCGACGATTACCATTGAAGGAACCACCCAAGGGACGGTTTCTGATATTGATGGAAACTTTGCCTTAGAAGTTCCCGAAAATGGAACCTTAATAATTTCCTTTATCGGGTACGAAACGCAAACCTTAACTATTGGAAATGAGAGCTTTCTCAATATACAAATGGTTCAGGAAGAATCTTCCTTGAATGAAGTCCTTGTTGTGGGATATGGTACACAGGAAAAACGAGATGTTACCGGGGCAGTTTCTTCTATAAAAGGAGACAATCTAGAGAATTTACCTGTTTCGGGTGCAGCCCAAGCGCTTCAAGGAAGGGCTGCCGGCGTCAATATCGTGAGAAATGGCGGAGCACCGGGAAATCAAGGATCGATAAGGATTAGAGGAACAGGCACTTTAAATAATGCTGATCCCTTAATCATTATTGATGGAGTACCCGGGGGTAATTTAAATGATGTAAATCCTAATAATATTGAATCCATTGAGATATTAAAGGATGCATCAGCTTCTGCCATATACGGTACGCGAGCTGCGAATGGTGTGGTGATTGTGACCACCAAAAGAGGAGATTTCAACCAACCCTTAAAAGTAGAAGTGAATGGTTATATGGGTGTTTCAAATGCCATTAAAACCATTGATGTGCTCGATGCTCCTACTTTAGCCACCTTAAAAAGAGAAAGGTATACCAATGATGGCTTAGCAATCAACCCAATCTGGGAAGATCCCGCTTATCAAACACAAATGACTGACTGGCAAAAAGAATTGCTGGGACAAGGTTCTACCCAGAATGTGGACCTTACCCTTAGAGGGGGGAACAACAACTCCTCATTTATGATGGCCGGAGGATACTTTAAAGAGGAAGGAATGATTACCAATTCTGATTTCAGACGTTTGAGTTTCAGAATAAACTCTGACCACAAGCTAAGCGAAAAATTTAAAATTGGTCAAAACCTTCAACTTGTTTCTATCAACCAAAGAAGTCCTAATACCTTGTCTGCGCAAACAGGAGTGTTATGGAGCGCGATACGTTTCCACCCCGGCTTGCCTGTAATGTACCCTGATGGTTCTTATAGCTCTTCTCAAATATCGGGAGAATTTGGGGATATCAATAATCCGATCTTCACCCAGGATACGCAGGACAATAATAGCACAACGCATAAAATTTTAGGAAATCTGAATGCGGAATATGAGCTAATGGAAGGGTTGAAGTTTCGTGTTAATTTTGGTCTGGATGGTTTTATTAGTGATGGGTATAATTTCAATATCATTGTCAATGATCAGATAAGAACTACCTCACAGAATTCACTTTCCAGAAGCTACAATGAATACTATTCTGTATTGGCAGAATACTTCCTTTCTTATGATAAGGTCTTCAACGAGCTCCATAAAATCAACTTTGTAGGTGGATACACCACACAGACCTTCAACTCTGATAGTTTTAGTGCCAGCAAAAGAGATTTCTTGGATGAATCATATGACCAAAGATTCCTCAGCGTTGGGCAGACATTAAATGGCATTGATGGGGGCAAGTCATACGATGCATTGGCTTCTTACTTTGGAAGGGCCACCTACAATTATGATGAACGCTACTTGTTAACAGCCACTTTTAGAAGTGATGGTTCATCTAAATTTGCCTCAGGTAATCGTTGGGGTTACTTTCCGGCATTCTCCTTAGGTTGGAGAATCTCCGAAGAAGAATTCTTTAAGAATGTAGGATTTATTTCCAATATGAAACTGACAGGTGGTTGGGGAAGTTTGGGAAATCAAAATGTTCCCGGTTTACAGTACCTGGCATTGATCAGCTCCGGTAG
>NZ_CAXBOC010000451.1:0-4711 GCF_963976465.1 uncultured Cyclobacterium sp.
ACAAAATTAAGTATTTAAAAAACTTATTTATGTATTTTAAATAACCATTTTATTTTAACAAAAAAGCATTGCCCTTTATTCAAGAACAATGCTGTAAGGTATCAAATAGTCTTTTGTCAATCACTAAACATTATCTTCCTTTAGGATAAGATCAAAATATTTTATGGTTTCAACCAAGCCTTCTTTTAATTGAACTTTTGGTTCCCAACCCAATTCTTTTTTTGCCAAATCAATGATTGGCTTTCTCTGCATGGGATCATCCTGTGGGAGTGGCAAGTATTTAAGCTTGCTTTTTGAACCTGTAAGTTCCAAAACGTTTTCAGCCAATTCCAACATGGTAAATTCTACAGGATTACCAATATTAATAGGTCCAATAACATCATTAGAACTATTCATTAATTTATACATCCCCGAAATTAAATCACTTACATATCCAAAACTCCTGGTTTGCATTCCATCTCCAAAAATGGTAATGTCTTCTCCTTTCAATGCCTGAACAATAAAATTACTCACCACACGTCCGTCCGATGGGTGCATTCTTGGCCCATAAGTATTAAAAATACGCATCACCTTGATATTTAAATTGTGCTGCCTATGATAATCAAAAAACAATGTTTCTGCACATCTCTTTCCTTCATCATAACAAGCTCTAGGGCCGGTAACACTGACACTTCCCTTATAGGATTCAGGTTGTGGATGTATTTCCGGATCACCATAAACCTCACTGGTACTTGCCTGTAAAATTTTAATTTTAAGCCTTTTCGCAAGACCCAACATATTTATGGCCCCTATCACACTTGTTTTAGTAGTCTGAACAGGGTCAAATTGATAATGAACCGGGCTAGCAGGACATGCAAGGTTATAAATTTCATCCACCTCTACATACAAAGGAAGCGTAACATCATGCCTTAAAAATTCAAAATTTTTATTCTCCAATAAATGGTGAATATTTCTTCTTCTGCCAGTAAAAAGGTTATCGGCACATATTACTTCATTGCCCTCCTCTAAAAGTTTGTCACAAAGGTGACTGCCCAAAAATCCAGCTCCACCAGTTACTAAAATCCTTTTCATTTTATAAAATAATTAGTTAAAAACTTAAATTCTAAAATTGCTGTTGTCTAAAATTCAAAAATAATAATATATTTCCCATTCAAATAACTTTTTCTTAATGATCCCAATAATATACTTAAATTTATCTGTCAATTACTTAATTTAACCAATAAATCCAATAAAATCATAAACAATATGAAATCCAATTCATGTCCCTTTAAGTTTTTTCCGTTATTATTCCTTCTTATAATAAGTTCCCTAACGCTTATGGCCCAAGATGGAAAAAAAGACTTGTATGAGTTAAGGGTATATCATTTAAAAAACCTTAAACAAGGGGAAATAACTGAAAACTATCTAGAAAAAGCTTTTATCCCGGCTGCCCACAGGGCTGGGGTTAAAAATGTTGGTGTTTTCAAACCATTACCTTCAGAACCTGATGCAGGGAAAAAAATCTACGTTTTTCTCCCCTTTACTAATTCAAAAGATTATTTCAGATTTCAAAGAAAATTAAAATCTGATCCAACACACCAAGAAGAGGGTAAAGCATATATTCAAGCAGCTTATGATAACCCTACCTTTAGTAGGATAGAAACCTCTTTAATGCAAGCATTTGAAACAAGGCCCAGAATGGCACTTCCAAAACTAAGTTCTCCGAAAAGTGAAAGAATTTACGAATTAAGAAGTTATGAATCTGCCACAGAACGACTCTATCACAAAAAAGTTAAAATGTTTAACGAAGGTGAAATTGATATCTTCGATGAATTGAATTTTAACGGCATTTTTTATGGAGAGCCATTGGCTGGAGCTAATATGCCTAACTTAGTGTACATGACAGCCTTTGAAAATTTAGAAGACAGGGATGCGCATTGGGATACTTTCAGTGATTATCCTGCTTGGTTATCACTTAAGGCCAATAGTGAATACGACAATACCGTGTCTAAAAACGATAAAAGATTATTGCGACCAACTTCTTACTCAGACTTTTAAAACTGCTTCAAAAAACCAAATAAACCGGTCATATAAAAAATGACCGGTTTATTTTTGTCTAAACACTATTTCTTATCAATTTATTTGCCACAAGATCAATCCGGTGGATAGACGAATTTAAAATTAAAAACGGAAATTAAAATTTTGGATGATTTCGCCAATAGCTACTTTTTTTTCAATAAGCCCTAAACCCATCAAGGTATCTAAAGTAGTGTCTATCTCTTGACTCGGGACTTCAGCTTCAACTGCCCAAATGGTTTGCTTGATCCATTCTTGTACATCTTCGGCATCAAGTCCATAAGCCCTACTAATTGGCAATACAAAGCTTTGCTTGTCATCCAAAATAGCTTTGTTAAGACTATAAATCTTCATTTGAATTTTTTGAAGTAGATCAGGTTTATGCTTCACCATTCCCTCGGAAGCTACAATAACAAAGCATGGCCAAGGTGTGGGTATTTCCCCTACCCTTTTAAAAAGCCCTCGATCCACCAATGGCTTGGTTGTATATTTTTCCCAAAGGAAGGCTTTAATTTTGGTTTCTTTAAAAGAATTAATGGCACCATCCAGATTATTAATAATTTCAAAATCAAGATCCTTAGGATTCCACCCTTCCCTTGTTGCTAGAAGATAGGACATTAAATGAGAGCCTGAACCTTTTCTGCTTATTAGAAAAGGGGCCTTTCTTAAATCTTCAATATTTTGTGCTTCAGAAAGTCCTGGCACATGAATCCCCCAAACCAAAGGAGACTTGACATGGTACCCAATGATTTTACCCGGGTTTCCATCTATTTTATCCTTCAAAAAACTTTCTGTAAGCACTATGGCTAAATCTGTAGAACCAGTTCTAATGGCCTTATTCATTGCGCCGGATCCTCTGGGTTCATCTTCCCATACCAAACTCACCTTATCTTTTAAAAAAGGTTGTTCTTTCACCAATAGTTGCCAGGGAAAATTAAAATGCTCTGGTACCCCTGTAATCCTTATTTGTTCCATAAAACAAATATATAAAGGAAATTTTATAGTTTCCAACCCTAAATTATGCCAAGAAAATTAATGAAATATTCGGTAAAAAAGTTTTTTTCAATCAAATCATAAGGTAATTGTTCCACACTATTTATATCTTTGAATTCCTAATCAATTACTTTGGTGGATTGATGCGGATCAAATTTAATACAACCATAAATTATTTAATATGAAATTCAAACCTGGAGTAAAGTACGGCGAAGAGCTTAAAGACCTATTGGCCTATGCCAAAGAAAGTGAATTTGCAATGCCAGCAGTAAACTGTATCAACAGTAATACTGTGAACGCTGTTTTAGAAACCGCAAAAAGGGTCAACTCCCCGGTAATGATTCAGTTTTCAAATGGTGGTGCTCAGTTTTATGCTGGTAAAGGTCTGCCAAATGACAAGCAACAAGCATCTGTGGCAGGTGGTGTTTCCGGTGCCCTGCATGTACATAAAATGGCTCAAGTATATGGTGTCCCTGTTGTTTTACACACAGATCACGCAGCAAAAAAATTACTTCCTTGGATAGATGGCTTACTTGAAGAAGGAAAAGCTTATTATGAGGCTTACAAAAGACCTCTTTTCAGCTCCCATATGTTGGATTTATCTGAAGAGTCTATTGAAGAGAATATCGAAACATCTGTAAAATATTTCAAGGAGTTTGCCAAAATTAAAATGGCCATTGAAATCGAACTTGGAGTAACAGGTGGAGAAGAAGATGGAGTAGACAATACAGAAATCGATAGCTCTAAACTATATACACAACCGGAAGAAGTAGCTTATGCTTATGAAGAGTTGAAAAAAGTGGACGACTTGTTTACTGTTGCTGCTGCTTTTGGAAACGTACATGGAGTTTATAAGCCGGGTAATGTATCATTGAAACCGATAATTTTGAAAAACTCTCAAGATTATATCAATGAGAAATTTGGAACTACCGGCAAACCTGTAAATTTCGTATTCCATGGTGGATCAGGATCTACAGTAGAAGAAATAAGAGAAGCTAATGGTTACGGTTCTGTAAAAATGAATATAGATACAGACCTTCAGTGGGCATTCTGGGAAGGGGTATTGAAATACTACCACAGCAAAGAAGGATATCTTCAAACCCAATTGGGAAATCCTGAAGGCGCAGACAATCCTAACAAAAAGTCTTATGACCCAAGGGTATGGCTTAGGAAAGGTGAAGAGAACTTCGGCAAAAGATTAGAACTTGCCTTTGATATGCTCAATGCATTGGATAGAAATTAAGTTTAAAAATTTCGATTTGATTGTAAAAGCTGCCCTATTTGGGCAGCTTTTTTTATTTTAGATTTATTGGAATCCCTTCTAAAGCTGCCACCTTATAATTTATTAGTAATACAATAAACACTATTTAAAAGGAAGCTTCCACTTACAAATCTTTTACGTTCCCCCTCGCAATAACGAGCGATTTAAAAAAAGCATCGAGTAGAAACTCGATGCTTTATATCTGTAGTCATGTTTCAGGTCAAACCTGTGCCTGAAACTATAACAATACCTTTGCTCAAGGGTTAAGCCATTTTGTCAAATAGGCTTTTCTATCGTTGCCATTTTTTACAGAAAGGGCTTTGATTTTTTCTTCTCCACCACGTTCAGGTAATAGGGAGTATTCTTTTTTCAATTCGGTATTTTCATGAAGTACCAAGGGAT
>NZ_CAXBOC010000452.1:0-4696 GCF_963976465.1 uncultured Cyclobacterium sp.
CTGCGTGTAATAGAATATAGCGACGCCTTTGATGAGCAAGAGCAGCAGTCAATTTGGGAAGGTTTGATAGGATCTCTTAAAGAGATTATTGGTGGATAAAATGGCTTTTAATTATCATTTTTAACATAATATGCTCAATTTTGTCAAGGGTTTAACCCATCGGTTTAAATGCAAAGCAAGCAGGTGCTGAATGTTGATGAAAAAAAGCTTGAAAAATAAGTAGTGGCTTCTTCATCCGTTTTAAGTACAAATAGCGTTAAAGGCTATGGGCACTTGTATGGCATGGCCTGATTGGTGTTTGCAAATGAAAAGTAAAAGCATTGAATGAAAAAATTAGATAAGCTAGTATTGGGGTCATTCCTCAGTCCTTTTCTGCTTACTTTTATCGTGGTAGATTTTATTTTGCTCACGGTGTATATGCTTAAATATTTTGATGAGATTTTTGGTAAGGACCTGCCTTTTATGGTCTATATGGAACTCATTGGTTATTTTGTAATAAGCATTTCTCCCATGGCCTTGCCTTTGGCTGTATTGCTTTCTTCATTGATGACATTTGGAAACCTGGGAGAACATTTTGAATTAACAGCCATCAAGAGCAGCGGCATTTCCCTCAACCGTACCATGCTTCCGATTGGTGTTTTTGTAGCCATTGTTACCGTATTGGCATTTCTATCCAATAATTACATTGTTCCTCGTGTAAATCTCAAAACCTTTAGCTTGTTGTATGATATCCGGATGAAATCTCCGGCATTTGATATCAAGGAGGGGGTGTTTTACAACGGAATACCGGGATACAGCATCAAAGTCAACAATAAATTAGATGAAGTGCGCCTCAAAGATGTATTGATCTATGACCACACTTCAGGACAGGGTAATCTTCACATGATTACTGCTGATTCAGGTAGGATGGAACCCTTCTTTAACGATCGCTACATAATGTTGACCCTTTATAATGGGAACAGTTATCAGGAAGGTACAGGAAGAAGAGGTGGGGGAAAGGTTCCCCAGACTTTTAGCAGAACACAATTTGAAACCAATAAAATGGTTTTTAATTTGGATGCTTTTGAATTGGATCGAACGGATGAAAAACTTTGGTCCAACAGTAAATCCATAAAAAATATTAGTGAAATAAGGGTTGACTTAGACTCAATGGAAAGAGAAATCAATCACTTTCACTTTTTTAACTATGCCAACACTGAGGCTTCTTACAATTATTTTGGTAGATCCCGGAAGCTGACACCGCCCAAGGATATCTTGGATAAAAAACTGGAAAGTGACTCGCTTAAAAATTTAAAGTACCAGGCCGAACAAGACCTACTTCAAAATGATGTGAACATAGAGCGGGCAGGGGCGGAAGTTTCCGAAACACCCATTTCTTCTACCGCTGCAGGTGATACAAACACAAGCAACCCAACAACAATTGATTCAAGTGAGAGAGAGGCTCAGACTGTTAAACTGGCACAAAGAGCAAGCAGTAAACCTTCGGCTGAATTAAGTGACAGCCTTGCCCAATCCAAAGACAGCGTAGCCAAAGTTTTGGAGACTAATAAAAAACCCGACATGCGGGAAATCAATAAAAACAGTGCTTTAAAGACCGAAAAGCAGGTCATACAGCCCTTATCTGCTGATCAAGAAAAGCGCCTGGACTCTTTATTGTCGACGCCAAGATACCGACACTCGCGGGCCTCTGTAGGACTCACATCAGCAAGAAACATTAAAAACAATTTCACTAAGAATAAAACCCAAGTCAATGAAGTAATGAGGCAATACAGGCATTTTACTGTTGCTTGGTACCAAAAGTATACCCAGTCATTGGCTTGCTTCGTAATGTTCATGATTGGAGCGCCATTGGGAGCTATTATCAAGAAAGGCGGACTAGGCATGCCGGTTTTGTTGTCCATCATTTTTTTTATCATTTATTATATGTTGACAATCACCGGAGAGAAATGGGCAAAGGAAGGTTTGTCAGATCCACTTTTCGGAACCTTTTTCTCCAATATGGCATTGATTCCGTTCGGTCTGTTTTTTTTAAAGCAAGCCCGAAAAGATGCGAGATTATTTGAACCCGATTTTTACCAAGGAATTTGGGAAAAAATAGTTAAATTATACCAGAAAATGATCCGGAGAAAAAAGTTAAAAGAAGATGTTTTATAATTTGGAATAAAACAGCTACCTTTGGCTCTGTTTTAAAAAATTTAACATCATATTTGACTAAGCATGTATTTAGCGAAAGAAGAAAAAGTAGAACTATTCAAGAATCATGGTCGGTTGAAGTCAGAAAGTGATACAGGGTCTCCTGAGTCACAAATTGCCCTGTTTACTTACAGGATTAAGCACCTGACGGAACACTTAAAGACCAACAAAAAGGACCATTCAAGCAGAAAAGGTCTATTGAAATTGGTAGGTAAAAGAAGAAGTTTACTGAATTACCTTATTAAAATTGATATTGAGAGATACAGGAATGTAATTGCTGACCTTGGTATCCGTAAATAATACTTGTAGGGTTCCTTTATATAAGGGACCTTACTTTTTTACTTCCTTCTGTTATTAAGCCTTATTTTTAAAACTATACACTTTACATACTCAAAAGTATATGTTACCAAATACAATTTCAAAAACTATCACTCTTGAAGATGGTAGGGAAATAATCATAGAGACAGGTGCATTGGCCAAACAAGCTGATGGTGCTGTTGTAATTAAAATGGGCAAAGCTATACTACTAGCTACCGTAGTAACAAAAAAAGAAGCAGGTGAGGGAGTTGATTTTCTCCCTATGTCTGTTGATTATCAGGAGAAATTCGCTTCTTCAGGAAAAATACCTGGAGGATTTTTGAAGAGAGAAGGAAGATTATCTGATTACGAAATATTAATTAGTAGGATGGTAGATAGGGCCATTAGGCCTATTTTCCCGGATGACTACCATGCGGACACGAACATAAGCATCACTTTGATGTCTTATGATGAAGACGTTTTACCTGACTGCCTTGCCGGTCTTGCTGCTTCAGCAGCACTTGCTGTATCTGATATTCCTTTCAATGGACCGATCTCGGAAGTTAGGGTAGCAAAGATTGATGACAATCTTTTTATTAATCCTACTCCAACAGAATTAGAAAAGGCTTCTTTGGAGCTGATTGTAGCCGGTTCTGAAGAATTCATCCTTATGGTAGAGGGTGAAGGAGATGAGGTTTCTGAAGATGAAATGGTCGAAGCCTTACAGTTCGCTCATGAAGAAATCAAAAAACACTGTCAAGTTCAAAAAGAACTGACCAAACTTGTAGGCAAAGAAGAAAAAAGGGCCTATAGCCATGAAGTTAATGACGAAGCACTTCATGCTAAAATAAAAGAGGATTTGTACGATAGTCTGTATGACGTGGTTAGCAGACAGATCCCAAACAAATCGGAGAGATCCGAACTAGTCAAGGCTATCAAAGAAAAATTTGTAGAAAGTCTGGGTGAAGATCACGAATACGACGAAAGCCTTATAGGTAGGTATTTCGGTAAAGTTCATAAAGAAGCTGCCAGAAATTTCACTTTGAATGAGAAAAAGAGATTAGATGGCAGAGAGCCTGATGAGGTCAGACCAATATGGTCTGTAGTGGATTACTTGCCATCAGCTCATGGGTCTGCAGTTTTTACCAGGGGTGAAACCCAATCCATTACCACATGTACCCTAGGTACAAAGCTTGATGAGCAAATGGTAGATGGAGCAGTTTTATCCGGGTATAACAAATTCTTTTTGCATTATAATTTTCCTGGTTTCAGTACAGGGGAAGTTAAACCTAATAGAGGACCGGGAAGAAGGGAAGTAGGTCATGGTAACCTTGCCATGCGCGCGCTTAAGAAAGTGTTGCCTGCACCGGAAGACAATCCTTATACCATTCGGGTTGTTTCTGATATTTTGGAATCCAATGGTTCCTCATCTATGGCTACTGTATGTGCCGGATCATTGGCGCTAATGGATGCCGGTATTGCCATCAAAAGTCCAGTTACAGGTATTGCCATGGGCATGATTTCTGATGCAGAGACAGGAAATTACACTATTTTATCTGATATTTTGGGTGATGAAGATCACTTGGGAGATATGGACTTCAAAGTGACAGGTACATCCAAGGGGATTACGGCTTGCCAGATGGACCTTAAAGTAGAAGGTTTGGACTATGAAGTATTGAAAGAGGCCCTTTATCAGGCCAGAAAAGGAAGGTTACATATTTTGGATGAAATCAACAAAACCTTGCCATCCGCAAGACCTGAATTCAAGCCACATACCCCAAGATCTTATAACATGCAGATTCCTAAGGAATTGATTGGTGCAGTTATCGGTCCCGGAGGAAAAGTTATCCAGGAAATTCAAAAAGATACAGGAGCCACTGTCATTATAGAAGAGGTGGATAATATTGGGAAAATCAATATTTTCTCAAATAACCAGGAGTCTATGGATGCTGCCATTGGCAGGATAAAAGCAATCGTTGCGCAGCCGGAAATTGGAGAGACTTATACCGGTAAAGTGAAGAATATCATGCCTTTTGGTGCCTTTATTGAGTTTATGCCTGGTAAAGATGGATTGTTGCATATTTCTGAAATCAAGTGGGAGAGACTGGAATCCATGGATGGAGTCCTGGAATCTGGCGAGGAAATTGCAGTTAAGTTAATAGATGTAGATAAAAAGACAGGAAAATACAAATTGTCTAGAAAAGCA
>NZ_CAXBOC010000453.1:0-4672 GCF_963976465.1 uncultured Cyclobacterium sp.
CGTCCCCATCTCCATGGACCTTTTGGCCAAGTCGTTGTAAATATTGGAATACCTGGTGTTTTCCCCTACCGATGCCCCCAAAGACATAGAGATCACCTTACAACCATTGTTTACGGCCCACTCCATACCGGCCAATATTCCACTATCACTTCCCACTCCCTTATTGGACAAAACTTTGCCTGCATAAAGGGAAGCATCACTAGCCGCACCATAGCGAATACCTGTTGTACTATTTACGCCTCCTGCGGCTATTCCTGCACAATGGGTTCCATGCCCGTTTAAATCATCCACTGCTTCTCCTGCTATAAACGATTTGGACACAATCGTACGGTTTTGAAAATCCGGATGCGCCAGATTCATCCCGGTATCTAAAATGGCCAAATGTACACCTTTGCCTGTCTTCTGACTTTGCATACCATTCAAAGCATGTATCGCCCAATAAGCCTTTCTATCATTTTCAA
This sequence comes from uncultured Cyclobacterium sp., assembly GCF_963976465.1. NCBI lineage: Bacteria > Pseudomonadati > Bacteroidota > Cytophagia > Cytophagales > Cyclobacteriaceae > Cyclobacterium > uncultured Cyclobacterium sp. The sequence continues at coordinate 462 of NZ_CAXBOC010000453.1, forward strand.
AACTCGGGGGTTCAACCACCGGGGGATCCTTAGGAGCTTCTTCAGGTTTTTTGATGCCGAAGATCTGACAAATAAAATTCCACAGTAGCATGCCGAAATTACTTTGACCGGGACTGTCCAAGGTATAAACATAACGCTCAGGCTCCATGTATTGGAAGGATTGCCTTGCTGCCATCAGGCCGTTCACCTGTTCATCATGATCTGCATTGATCACAGCAACATTAAACTTTTCGAAAACGATGCCGTCTCCTTCTTCAAAAGCTTTTGCATAATCGCCTTCCTTGTTTTTATATTCACCGGAAGGTGCCAACCTCAGTGCAGCGCCACTCGCTTCTTCATCTATATTTTTAAAACTCGCTTCAGGATGAAGCAAGACTAATTTTTTGCCGGTAATCTCAGGCTTTTGGCCTGATGCGGCTTGGTTGTTATAATAGGGATCCATAATGGGTATTGGTTAAAGGGCTAGGTACTTCAATTAAAAAACTATAATCCTTGTTAAGGTAATAATTTATTCGGGGAATTTCAATAGGAAAAATCACCTAACTCATTGAATTACTGATAAATTAAACTTCACCATCCAATAAACACAGGGTTTAATCAAGTATTAATTAACAAAGAAACACTTCCACTTAAACCTACGAAATGAAAAAAATCCATAAGACACCTTGCAATAAAAACTTTCTTATAGAAGTGAGGAATTGATTATTATTTATTCAGGCAGCCTAAAGATTATATTTTTCAGGTTCAATTGCTTAATTTTAAATTTGCATGCCAGTTGGATTACAATGCAAACCCATACTTCGCAATATTGCAAAAAATAAAAGTAGCCTGTACTCATTTTTGGTCAGCTTAACATTATTTTTAATTCGATTAATTGACAATTGAAGCCCTAAACCTTTTACTATAAATTTGAACCATGTCTTTTCAAAAACTCAAGCTCCACCCTTCTATACTTGGCAATATTTCTTCCTTAGGCTATACCACTCCTACGCCCATACAAGCGCAAGCCATTCCCGTTATTATCAAGGGTAAGGACCTACTCGGGATTGCCAAAACAGGTTCGGGGAAAACAGTAAGCTACGTAGCCCCAATATTGGATCAATTGTTCCGTGGGAGTGCGGGCAGGAAGAACAGGCAGCCTAAAGTTTTGGTCTTGGTTCCTTCTAGGGAATTGGCCATTCAAGTGGTGGAGGTATTTAAAGAATTGTCCCTTAAATCCCCTCTCCCCATCAAATCCATGGCAGTTTATGGAGGTGTTTCGATCAATCCTCAGATGAAAGGTCTTTTTGGAATAGACATATTGGTAGCAACGCCCGGGCGTCTCCTTGACTTACACAGTTCCAGTGCCATAGACCTTTCCAAAGTTTCCACATTGGTATTGGATGAGGCAGATAAGATGCTGAATCTGGGTTTTCATAAAGAAATGGAAGAAATTTTTGGTCTGCTGCCAAAAAAAAGGCAAAACTTGTTGTTTTCAGCTACGCTAAGCGAGCAATTATCAGGAATCAACCGCGTACTGCTGATGGATCCGGAGATCATTAAGATTGAGAATAAGGAGGAAGACGTGGAGTCGATCAATTTATCCGGTTACTTTGTAAGTGATGAAAAAAAAGGACCACTGCTCAGACACCTGATCAAAGAAAATGACATGAAACAGGTTTTGATCTTCACCTCCTCCGGCATCAAGGCGGACAAGGTGGCCGGCAAGTTGCAAAAAAATGGAATCCCAGCCCTATCCATACACGGAAAAAAGAGCCAATTTGCTAGGCTCAAGGCATTGGAACAATTTAAATCAGGAGAAACACCAGTCCTGGTTGCCACTGACCTGATCGCCAGAGGAATTGATTTTTTAAAGCTACCTTATGTAATTAATTATGAATTGCCCCGCTCACCTAAAGACTTTGTGCACCGAGTTGGGCGAACCGGCAGAGCCAAAGAAGAAGGTTTGGCCATCACTTTTGTTACTAGAGAGGAAACCCACCACTTCAAGGTGATTTTGAAAAAAATGAAACGCTATATAGATATGGTGGATAGCGAAACCATGGATTTCTAGATCCAATTTTTTTCATTACAAATTGACACTTTCCAATCAATCCCAAAATAGGTAGCAAACAAGCTTCTATATATTTGAAATTTGTACCTTAAGGTAAACAGCCCCTCAAATCAAATCGTAAAGGAATGCAGCAATTTTAATCTCAAAGTCATCCATGTGAGCAACCGGTGTGTGGCCTGCCCCTTTATAAGTAATCAACTCGTTTTTGACATTATTTGCTGTTAACTTATTCACCAATTCAACTGAATTGCTGTAAGGAACCGATTTATCAGCTGTCCCATGGACAATAATGGTTGGAGGAGCCTTTTTATATCTATTCAGCATGCCCCATTTCTCACCGGTACTTCCCCATAAATTAACAAACCCAATAATCCCTGCTTTGTCTTTTTTCTTAGTTTTGTTACTGAAGAAAAAATTAGAGCCAAGAATGCCCCCGGCAGATCCGCCCCCAACGATGATTTTTGATTTGTCAATATTTAAAGATTTACTGTTCGCTCTAACCCATTTTAGGGCTTTTGTAGCATCTTCCACTGCATCCGAAAGAGTGCCGCCGATGTCTTCTAAAGGTTTTTCTCTCACACGGTAATCAATGCGTTTTATCGTTCCCATACCTAAAGCCACCTCCATGCATCCACACAATCACTGGGCGGTTTTTAACATTATCATTTTCAGGTGTATAAATATCAAGAGCCAGCGATTCTTTGATTCCTTTTGCATTAACAGCCTCCCCAAAAACCACATCTTTTTGAATGGAAACCTCCTCAAACACCTCATTCAGGTAACGCTCCTTATTTTCTTTGACAGGTTCCAACAATGGATTCCTTGAAAAAGCAATTGATACGGTACAAAAACAAAGTGCTATGACAATAAATAATCGTCCACCAATTTTAGAAAGTGACATGTTCATTTAATTCTTCTTTTTAAATTTCTAGGCAAACTTGTCAAATGGGCAGCATTTAATTCCGGTGCTCCATTTTTTTTAGCTCCAATAACCCTTCAATCTAGTAAGGTTTTTACGGTTATAAAAGAATTCCTTTTGTTTTACAAAATTGATCCTTTAGCAAAGGAATAGCTATCAAATCAGGAAGCATTAATTAGATTATTTTTCAGCATTCTCCCCCTACAATTATAAGGGAAGGTCTGGAGTTTTATAGAGTTTTACTTGGGAAGGACAAAAATAAAGGCGGAAAAACATTTCAATCCCCTTGTATCCTATTTCAGGCTTTTCGGAAAGAACTCTTTATATTTAACCCTAAATTCAGAAATTAATTGACAAAATTAAATACTAATGTGTATTTGGATCTAGAAATTGAATTAGAGTTTTTATCAATTTTATAAAAAGTAAAAAGATGCAAAACCTTTCCACTTTTTCACTTTATCTAAAAAAGTATAGCATCGCCTGCTTAACAATTCTGGCTTTGGCCTGCTCAAAAGAAAACCAGTTTAATACCATACCTGTGGACTATCCAAATACAGAAAAAACCGACCATACTGACCGCTATTGGGGAGAAGAAGTAGCTGATCCTTACCGTTGGCTGGAGGATGATTATGCTGAAGACACCAAAGAATGGGTGCAGGCCCAAAATAAAGTCACTTTTGGTTATTTGGCTGAAATTCCTTTCCGAGATGCCATTCGAGATCGACTCGAAAAAGTGTGGAACTATGAAAAAGTAAGTGCCCCTTTTTTCTACGGAGAATGGACCTATTATTTTAAAAATGATGGCCTTCAAAATCAATCGGTCCTCTACAGATCCAAAAAAGTAGGGCAGGAAGAGGTTTTTTTAGACCCCAATAAGCTGTCTGAAGATGGCAGTACCTCTCTGTCTAGTATTGCCTTTACCAAAGATGGAAGCCTTTTCGCCTATGCAGTTTCAGTGGCAGGATCAGATTGGCGAGACATCTATGTGATGGATACAAAAAACAAAACTTTGCTAGACGACCGGATTAACGACGCCAAATTTACAGGCATTTCCTGGCAAGGGGAAAAGGGTTTTTACTACAGTACCTACGCCCAACCCGATGGCTCCAAACTCTCTGCCCTAACCAATGACCACAGGCTATATTTCCACCAACTAGGTACTTCACAGGCTGAAGATATTTTGGTATTCGGAAATGATGAGACGCCAAAAAGGTACGTTTCCGGTCGCGTAACAGAAGA
>NZ_CAXBOC010000454.1:0-4647 GCF_963976465.1 uncultured Cyclobacterium sp.
TTTGCGGCTGTGACATACTGATTTCCTGGACCAAAAATTTTATCAACATTTGGAACAGTCTCGGTACCATAGGCTAAGGCAGCAATGGCTTGAGCTCCTCCGGCTTTAATCACCTTGGTGATGCCCACCAGTTTGGCAGCATATAATATGGCCGGGTGGACTTGTCCTTTTTGATTAGGGGGAGTACAAAGCACGATCTCTTGGCATCCGGCCAGTTTTGCAGGTATGCCAAGCATCAATACCGTAGAGAACAAGGGGGCAGTGCCACCAGGTACATATAAACCTACCTTTTGGATAGCTACGCTTCTTCGCATACATGTCACCCCATCCATAATCTCAGTACTCAAGTCCGGTGTTTCCTGTAGTTGGTGAAACTTTTCAATATTGGATTTGGCTGTCTTTATGGCGCTCTTTAGCGATTTGTCAACATGCTTACCTGAGTTTTCTATTTCTGAAGGATCCACCACGATGGAATCTATTTCCACATGATCATATTCAAAAGCAAATTTTCGTAAGGCTTTGTCTCCCTGACGCTTTACTTTTTTCATGATCGGTTTCACGATCTTTTCTATGTCCTTCGTTTTTTGAACAGGCCTTGCCAGTTCTTTTTTCCAACTTTTTTTGCTTGGATTGACCAGGATTTTCATACGCTTTGAATTTTGTAATGGGAACAATACCTTTCCCAAAAATGAATGGGGAGCTAATTGTCCATCAGTTTACAATCGATTCCTAAATTAGCATTTTCTCGATGGGAACAACCAAAATACCCTGTGCTCCTGCTTTTCTTAATTCTTCAATGTTCTCCCAGAATTGATCCTCACTAATGACTGAATGAACTGAAGACCAACCTTCTTCAGCCAAAGGCAATATAGTTGGACTTCTCATTCCCGGGATTAGAGATAAGATCCTTTCCAAGGAATCGTTGGGGGCGTTTAGCAAAACACAGCTCCCATTCTAAAAAGCAATTTCTCTACAGTAGCTTGTTTTTCGGAATTGATGTCTTTATTACTAATTAGTACAGCTTGGGATTGAAAAATTTCTTCTACCTCCTTAAGCCCATTCATCATTAATGTGGAGCCGGAGCTGACTATATCACAGATGCCTTCTGCAAGTCCTATACTTGGGGCAATTTCAACAGAACCACTGATTTCATGAATGTCCGCATTAATGTTTACCTTTTTTAAGAAATTTCCTAGGATTTTAGGATAGGAGGTAGCAATGTTTTTCCCCTCAAAATAATTTATTCCGGAGTAATCTTCTCCTTTAGGTATTGCCAATGAAAGTCGACATTTTGAAAAACCCAACTTTTTTAAGACACTTACATTCTTGTCTTTTTCTACCAGCTCATTTTCGCCTACTATACCTAAATCAGCTATTCCGTCTGCTACGTATCCAGGGATATCATCATCTCTTAGAAACAAAAATTCTATAGGAAAGTTGGTGGATGAAGACTTTAATTTACCTGTGCCGTTATGAAATTTAATGCCACATTCTTTTATGAGTTTAAGAGAATCGTCACTTAAACGACCACTTTTTTGAACGGCAATCCTGATAATGTTTTCCATGGAATTATGTATACAATAAATACTAGAATAGTTTTCGTTTGATTATTTCCCCCTGAGTAAGGGATGAATGGGAGGGGGATTTGCTATTAGGAGCAATGATGACCTGCATGATGCATATTCGCATTTGCCGGGGATAAAAATATTGTGGTGTAGCGGAAACTTCCTGATGTCATCATAGTATTGCAAATTTAGTCAGCTATTGCAAACTTGCAAAATAAAATGCTGATTACTGTGATAAAAAAAGCCTCTTTTTGAGAAGTTTAGTGTGGGAAAAAGTAAAGGCTTACTTTGGACTTGCAATTTGATCTATTACAGTAAATTCAAGTCTGTCTTTTGACCCTATCAAACTTATGATGCTTAAGTTTAGTTTTAAATTACAAGGTAATACAGGTGATAATACATTGGTCTATTCTGAGATAGCAGGATAAGCATTTCATTTAAAAAAATATTGGGCCAGCTCGATTGTGGTTTGATTCACAAAAAAACCACGGGATAAACCCGTGGTAAAAAAGTAAGTTTTTGCTGTGGCTTAGCTAAAGAAAAGTTGAAAATTAATTTTGAATCATTGCCGTAGACTAAAATTAAAAGTAAAAAAATAGTTTAAAATAAATTAATTGTATTGGTAAAACTCATTGACAATTTTATCATAATTGATAATGTCTTTGTATTGGGTGTTTCGCTTTATTTTTTCGATTGATTTTTTCAAGACCATCTTGTTGATTTTATAAAGGGTTAAATCAAAACTGGACATGGGCTCGTCAGAGGTCAATACCCTAGAATATAAGTTTTGGTTTACATTTTCTTGCAAGTAAGATTTTATCAGTTCCAGCATATTTTTTGCTTTTTTGTTATCCATCCAGTCAAAGAATTTTTGATTCTTTTTTGTAACAATAGGCTTGGCTTTCCTTAACCATTTTTTATTGATCTCCATCTTTTGCTCTATTATTTTATAAATATCAGTCAGGTTAAAAGGAATGACCTGATCATAATCACTTAATACGGATGTTAAAGTGCTCTTAATGGATAAGTCGATAAAAATCTTTGTGTCAAGAAAATCATGCTCAAAATATTGAAGTTGTAGCAATCGATCTGCATCTTCTAAAGTAGAAATTAGGATGTCATTATCAACAATGACATTTTCCACGCTTTCCATCGGTTCAAAAGTGAAATTGTGCAATTCTTCTCCTTTAAAATTGAGGCATGAAGTTATGGTTTTGTCCACAATAGTTATTTTTCCGTAGCCATTATTGGAAAGGTTTTTGTAAATTCTTTTGCTCAATGCGTTGAAGCCAATGATCGCAATTTTAGGTCTTTTGACTTTGTTTATCAGTTCCGTAAGTAAATCAGATACTATATATGAGATTGAAAAATTGGGCAATTGATAATCCACCTGATTTTTAAGCATCTTATCGGTGCTGACTATATTTTCCCACCAATGTTCCAAATATTCTCCGATGGTTCCATTATCAACAGCAAATTCGTAGGCTTGGGAAAATTGGGGAAATAAGGGAGTGGTCCCATAATTGGAGGCTTGCACTCCAAAACACAATTCTGAAAGGTGAATAAACAACTTTTCTTCATCAGAAGTTTGGTTGAATTCACTTTTAATTGGTAAAACAGTACCGGATTTACAGGCCGTTATCGCCTCAAAAATTTTGTACTCTAAATCAAAATTACTGTAGTATAAAATTTCTATCCTTTCGGGCAGGGATAGAATAAAAGATTCTTGAATCTCCGGCCATGACTTCAGCTCTAACATCAACTGTTTTGTTTCCTCAAAGTCCAAATAAAATGCATCACTCTTCAAATTGTATAAATTTGTACTAAAGCTCAATAATCTAAACTGTCCCATCATGCCTTTCTATATTTATCGTTTAATGCTAAAAAACTTACGTATTCTAAGATTTACCGGATCTACCGATTATTAAAGGTTTGTAATCAAATGTATAAATAATATAGAAGCAACTAATAAATAGTCGATTAACCTCGAAAAGGCATCGGTTAAATTGTCTATTCTGTCGGTGAAATATTTTTGAGGAAATGCTTTTTGGGAATACTATACAAAAAATAAAAGTCCGGAATTATCCTCCGGACTTTTTGGCTTTATACCCCATACCAATCAAATAATCAATTACTTTTTCTCTTTGGTCTCCTTGAATAAGAATTTCGCCATCTTTGGTATTTCCTCCTACCCCACACTTCGCTTTTAATTCTTTACCAAGGGATTTTAAATCATCTTCCTGCCCTATAAATCCAGCTACAAGGGTGACTTGTTTGCCACCTCTGGACTTTTTATCCAACATTACTTTCAAATTTTGCTGCTTGGGTGGAAGCGTAGTTTCATTCCCCTCGTTTTCCAGATCGAAATCAAAGTTATCTGCGGTAGAATAAACTACTCCATCTCTTTTTTTCCAATCATTGCTTTTTTTTCTACCCATTTATTATCAATTTATTATTTAAACTTCATCGTCCACACAGGCTTTTTGGAGCTGTTGACCACATCTTCTGCTATACTTCCTCCCAGTAAATGCAAAAAGCCTGTTCTGCCATGTGTAGCCATCGCAATCATATCTGCATTCACAAATTCCGCAAATTCATTGATTCCTTCTTCTTCGCTATCTCCATTGAATATATCTATTTCAGCATTTTCCAGCTTGTTTTCTTTGATAAAATCTTTGATGTTTTTCATCGACACAATGGTTTTTTCAAAAGAATTAGGTGTGTTAATTTTCACAAGTCTAATTTGTGCACCCAATAATTCTTGTAAATATTTCAGTTTCTTGATCACCTTTTTGCTATTATCACTGAAATCACTTGCAAAGACGATTTTCTTAATCGCATCTGCACTAATTTTCTCTTTGACAGTAATAACAGGGCAATCTGAATGCCTGACCACCTTTTCAGTATTTGAACCAATCAATAATTCTTCCAAGCCGCTGGATCCCTTAGAACCCATAATTACCAAATCTGCTTTAACCTCAGCTATTTCTCCGGCTATGCCCGCATAGGGATTACCGAAAGTCAAGTTTGTGCTAAATTGATAGGGTTTACCTGCATGTTCTTCTTCCAACTTCTTAAATTG
>NZ_CAXBOC010000455.1:0-4644 GCF_963976465.1 uncultured Cyclobacterium sp.
CGGACAAAACTTGGAACCGAATTCCTATTGCTGAATCAAGTAATAAACTTCTAGGAGTTATTGAAGGGGAAGATCAATTCCTGTTTAACTACAATATCACTTTGCCGGTGATTTCTGACTCTGCCAAAATATGGATTCCCCTTGCAGCATCTGATGACTACCAAGAAATAGGCCTTGTGAAAAAGGAGATTCCTGGCAAGCACAAAATAATAAAAGATAAAACCAACCAAAATACGGCTTTACTCGTAACCCTCTCTCCAAATGATAGTGAAAAACCTATAACAATTACCTATAAGGTAAAAAGAATAGAAAAAGGTCCTTATCAGGACAGCCTTAAAATCGATCCCCGATACCTCCAATCAAGTACGCTTATGCCTGTTGGTAGAAGGTTTAGAGAATTGGCCCAAGAGGCCATTGGAGAAAAGAAAGGGCAAAGCCAACTAATGAAGGCCAGGGCCATTTATGACTATATTATCGATCATATGAAATACATGAAGTATGGCGATTATGGCAGAGGGGATGCAATTTATGCTTGCGACACCAAAACGGGAAATTGTACCGAATTTCATTCGTTATTTATCTCTATGGCCAGATCAGTAGGCATTCCCGCAAGATTTTCAATTGGCGCAGCAATTCCATCAGACCGGGATGATGGTGGAATTGATGGGTACCACTGTTGGGCAGAGTTTTATGCCGAAGGTAAATGGTGGCCTATAGATATTAGTGAAGGAAATAAATACACTGCGCTGTCGACTTATTATTTTGGTCGACACCCGGCCAATCGAATTGAATTAAGTCGTGGTAGAGACCTAACGTTTACTCCTGGTCCTGTATCTGGCCCTATCAATTTTATGGTTTATCCGATTTTAGAAATTGGAGGAAAACCCGCAGTTGCCAAAACAACATTTACTTTTATTAGAAACAATACCTATTAATAACACATCATAACGAATAACTATTCGACAAAGTACTATTCCTTTGTTGGGTGCTCATCGTCACCTGATGGGTGTTCATCACCTCCTGATGGATGCTCTTCTTCAGCTGCCGGATGCTCTTCTGTCTGTTCTACTTTGTCCGTTTTTTTGTTTCCGCAAGAAGATATTGTAAAAGAAAACAGCAAAGCCACCAGTAATAGCATGGCGAATGGTTTTATACTTTTTAAAATTATCATATTCTTTTATTTTCTACACCTAACAAAGTAACTTATATTTTTGTTATTTCAAAATTTTCAGAAGATTATACTATTAACTTTCACCCCTATAGCTCAATTGATAAGTCGCCAAAAATTATATCTTGAAATGAAAAATCTGGCAACCTTTTTGCCCCTTTACTTAAAAAATTAAAAGCATTATGGAAAAAATAAACTTTAAAAAAAGAGTAATGGAAGAAGCCGTCAGGCGCCAAGAAAGCATTGTTTCAGACTTTAGGCAAAGGATAAAGGAGATTAGAGAAGGAGAGCAGCAGCCCCAAGATGAGCCAGTTGAATATGATCAGCAAGGACAAGAAGATGAAAGCGCTCTCGTGATTAACAGAATCGGTCGGGAGCTTGACTTTGTGATCGATGAACTGGATTTCTTAAAACAAATGAGAACTGCAGATAATATTTTAGATGAAGTCACCCTCGGAGCAATTGTAAAAACAGACAGCATGACCTTTTTCCCAAGTGTAAGTTTGGAGGAATTTGAAGTGGATGGTCAGAAATTATTTGGTATTTCAAAAAATGCTCCGATTTACAAGGAAATGAAGGGAAAGAAAAAAGGAGATACTTTTGGGTTAAATGGTAAAACCTATGAAATCATAGACTTATATTGAAATCGGTATTTGGCAGAAGTAAATCTTTAAATAGTTGTAAGTTTTTACAAAGAAGTTAATTTTTAACCCTGAAATGAAAAATCACACATTTTGTTTATCTTTCACTAGCTTAGTCATAAAAAGCAAAAAATCAATAGGAAAAGGAACTTCGGATTAATTTTCAAGTTCCTTTTCTACAAACTCATTTTGAAAGGTAAATTAAAGAGCAACTTTACTAAATCAACAACAAAGTTGATTTGATAAGTTTTAAAAATTTAAATACCAACCAAATTTAAACCAGGTCCTGTGTCTCAGGTCAGGGTCAAAAAAACGATCAGTTCTGTAGTCGATACCTGCTTGAAATTTCTGTTTCGCCTTGGAGAGGTGTCCCAGGGATGCCACAATCCTGTTCTCCAATCCACTTACACGAGACTGATAACTGTAGAGCAATTCATCACTAAACACCAAATAAAACTCTCCAGGATCTAATCTTTTCCCTTCTATTGGGACTTCAAAAGACACCCTATACCTAAGCCGGTATTCATTTTTCTCAAAAGGTAAATAGGTTTGGTCAAAACGGATTCTGTGACCAATTTTATAATTTCTGGGCAACTGTAGTATGGATATTTGCTGTATTGTACGGTGGCTATTGTCACCTCTGCTATCCACACGGTATTGATACCCTGCAGCAATATCAATAAATGGATTAACCTTTGTTCCTAAAAACCCTTGGAAATCAGTTAGATTATGGAAATAGCCGGCATCAAGATCTTCTCCCCCGAATTTTTCAGCCATCCCATGTTGACTCTCTATTTTACCAATAACTTTTAATTTTTCTGTAGCTTTAAAACCCACTTGAACTTCAGGAAAAAACCCAAATAACCTAACAGTTCCTTGAGCCATTATTTGTATAGGTAATAAAAGAAATATAACAAGTATTAATTTACGCATTAAAAGAATAGATTATTAGAAGGTGTCAGGATGATTTCTCTTTTCATTAGAAGTTCGCCCTCCTTATCAAATAATCCTTCCCATAATTTTTTTGTGCTTGATGTTTTACCATAAAATTCCACCTCATATTTAATTATAATATTATCGGATTTATTAGTATTTATCCAATTTTTTAAGTTTTCGCTTTTCCCAGTATACTGAATTTGAATCTTCCGTATATTAGTTTTTAAGAAGTTGTCCGAAAAATATTTCGAAATATTTTGCTTAACTTTTTTAGGCAATCTCCTCCAATGTACTAATACTTCAATATCCTCTAAGGTACCATCCATACTAAACTCCACACTGTACTTTTTTTTCTTATGGTAAAATTTAGCTTCATAGCTTTTGCTTTCCCCTGAGGTTTCAAAAAACCAATTCATCCTATTTTTCTGATCAAAAACCTCCTCTACCCAAGAAACCGCATTGGAGGGAACATCACTACGCATCACCTTGCTTTCCTTTTCAATTTTCACCTGAGCATTGGCAACCATTGAAAGCGTATACATGAACCAAAAAACAAAACTAATTTTAACCATTTTTCCGGGATTTACTTAATTCAGACTTTTCTTATAGTTTTTACCTAAAGTAAAAACCCGATTTTTTTAAATAGAGACCAGTCAGTAAGATGATCAAATTGTTAAATAATCATTACGCAATATTCATTTAACTAGAATACATTTAAGGAATATTTTGGTGTTACAAGAAATGTAACGCAAATATAAATGGAATAAGAAGACCAAACTAAATTGTTATCCAATAAAATGGCCTGATTCTAGGTAAATACAATAGAATCAGGCCATTTATTACAAAAACCAACTAATACATAATGACTTTAAGCCGCTTTTTGTCCAAAAGTTTAAAAAAACATGTAGGATTACTAAAATTCATGAGATAAAGGGACTAACCTTGCACTTAAATCAGGCGTTTCCATATCCTTATCAAATGGAAACATCGGTCGGTTGATGCGTTTAAACTCCAAACGCTCCAGATCCTGATCAACACCTCCCGGAGTAAGGGCCATGATCCAGTCTGCCCTCATATCGTACAGTTCAGGTACAAGGTAGCCAATTTTTACAACGACTATATCCGTTTCTTTTGGATTAAGACCAAGGTTGGTAAAATCCTTTTCCCTATGATAGGGCTTTCTTTTTTTTGTAACAATTACATGAACACTGCCAACCTTTACAACCACCTCTACTTCTGCATTTCTATCCCCCTTTTCAATAGCTGTCACTGTACCGGTTAGTAGTATAGGTGGTGCAAATCGGTCATCTACCGCAGCTCCTGCCTTGGCAGACACCTCCCCACCTACACCTGCATCCAAGGCAGCTTCTACCAATTCAGGGCCTGGAATAGAAGCATAAATTAGGGAAGGGCCTGAACCTGATTTAAACTCAGGTCTTTCAAGGATTTCTTTAAGTGTCCAGGTCACATCTCCAGCGCCTCCTGCAGTTGGGTTGTCTCCCATATCACTGATCATAAATGGTACTTTATCACTAGCAATGGCCATATCTAAACTCTCCTTAAGACTAGCAGTAGGTGCAATAAATTCAAATTTGTCCCGTCTTTCCCAAAAACTGAAGGCAAGCTCCTCTGCTTTTTGGGTGACTTTTTCTTTATCATCCCCGGTAACCATTACTACAGCGTGGTTTCGCGGCTCGTCCGCCCAAGCATAGCCTACCCAAATTGCGGCATCTACTACCCCCTCCTGTTGAGTAGCCGGGTTTACAGCTGCATATAAGCTTTTTCCCGGCTCTACACGGGTACTGGTTTTTTCTCCCGGAAGTAATATGGGAACTGGAATCCATGCTTTATAAGCAGGCTTTCCTTTTCCCGATTCCAAACGTTCTAATAAGTTATCAA
>NZ_CAXBOC010000456.1:0-4627 GCF_963976465.1 uncultured Cyclobacterium sp.
AATCCGACACCAGGCTTTTTGGAAGCCATCAGGTCCATCACCAAGAAACATGGAATCGTGCTGATCATGGACGAGATTACTGTAGGTTGGCGATTGCATTTTGGGGGCATGCATTTGAAGTATGGCATTGAACCCGACATGGCTGTTTTTGCCAAAGCGCTGGGGAATGGTTATCCCATCGGGGCAGTTATAGGAACCAAGGCTGCCATGGAGGGTGCTCAGCGATCCTTTATCAGTAGCACTTATTGGACAGAGAGTTTAGGGTCAGTGGCTGCATTGGCTACTATTTCAGCAATGGAAAAACTGGATATTCAAAAGGCAATTGAGCATTCTGGCCAACAAATTCAGGGTATCTTGCAAACAACTGCTGCTAGTGAAAACCTTCCCCTACAAGTCAAAGGCTTCCCTGCTTTGACAAGCTTTAGTTTTGACCATCCTGAAAGTGAAATGTTAAGAACCATCTTTACCCAACAGATGCTTTCTAAAGGATTTCTTGCAGGTACTTCTTTCTACCCTACGCTTTCGCACAATGAGCTAATCATTGGTCTTTACCATCAAGCCCTGGCTGAAACCTTTGGCTTTTTAAGCCAAGTTATTAAAGAAAACAATTTTAAAAAGTGGCCCAATGAAGAAAAGGCCCATAGTGGTTTTTCGAGGTTGTTGTAGGTGGGATTAGCGGAAATGGGAATTTATGGCTGAATGGCTGATTTGAAATGGGCTGACTCAATGGAAAGTAATTAACGAAACCATCAATCCTGAAAGCACGAAATCCCTCCGCCGCGGCGGAAGGACCAAGGGGGATTTTTGACGTAAACATTTTAAAGTATAAGCTTGAGATAATTGGACAGCCCATAGAAATACAAAAATATTTTCCGAACTTTAGATTCTATCCAAACCCAAAAACAATGAAAAAAACAAACATTCTACTGACCGCTCTTTTTCTTCTTATTGGAATGGCGAGTAGCCACGCCCAAACTACCATGGAAGAGTTTCTGGCCAAATGGGAAAACAGCAAAGCTTTTACCCTTGAAGCCATTGATAAAATGCCTGATGATAAGTTAGACGACAAACTCCATGAATCTGCCATGTCTTTCAAGGAGCAAATCACGCACATAGGTGCTGCTACAGCCAATATCTCCAAAGGGTTTTTGCTCGGTGGTGAAATGGATTTCGATCCTTCTGCAAAACCGCAAACCAAAGCTGAGATGAAAGAGTTTATCACCAAGGCTTATGATTATGGTAAAAAAACCATTTCTTCTCTCTCTAAAGCCCAATTAACCGAAGAAATTGATTCTTTTGCCGGAAAAATTACCCGTAGGCAAATGGTAGGATTGCTGGATGACCATACTACACACCATAGAGGAGCAGCCATTGCCTATATAAGGGCTCAAGGAATTGAACCTCCGGGTTATAGAGGTATTTAATGCAAATTAAATTCTTTTCCCAGTGGCTGAGAAGAGCCGATACCTAACGGCTGAGTGAACTCAATACCCTGTGGCCAAGAGGAGCCGACACTTAACGGCTAAGTGAACGCTCTACCCGGCGGCTGAGCGGAGCCGATACCTAACGGCTGAGTGAACGCTCTACCCGGTGGCTGAGCGGAGCCGATACCTAACGGCTGAGTGAATTCAATACCCGGCGGCTGAGCGAAGCCGATACCTAACGGCTGAGTGAACGCTCTACCCGGTGGCTGAGCGGAGCCGAAGCCTTAGGGTTACGTAAGCGTAATACCTACCCCTTCGACTCCGCTCAGGGTCCGGTAATATGGATGACTTTCTGACAAAATAACACACTGACAAACAGTAATATACCCATACCCCCTTGTCAGGGAGTTGCGGAAATGGGAATTTCAGACTGAATGGCTAATTTGAAATGGGCTGACTTAATGTAAAGTTAGTAAAGACACTATCATTCCTGAAAGCACAAAATCCCTCCGCCGCGGCGGAGGGATAAAAGGGGATTTTTTATGTGAATTGTAAACTTTTCTAGGACAAACTCTTTACCCGGCGGCTGAGCGGAGCCGAAGCCTAAGGGTTACGTACGCGTAATGCCTAACCCTTCGACTCCGCTCAGGGTCCGGTTGATTGGTTTCGTCACTAAATACCCTACAATACAAACTTATTTAGCATTTTTCAAAAACCTATCCAAAAAGGCAAAGCTTTCCTTCCCGTTAATGGTATGTCCATCATTAAAATAAGCAATGGTGGTAAAACCTTCCTTTTGAATATTTGCATAATGCCTTCTGACTTTGGCATATTCATAAGCCACCCATTTGTCTGTACCGACGGCATCCTTATGGCCTCTTTCTACCATAAATGGCCTGGGAGCAATTAAGGCTGCCATTTCAGCATAATTGAATGTATGGGCCAGGTTCCACTCCGGAATTTCATACTCTCCGGTAAAGGGATAACTGTTGAAAGCCTCATAATCTGTACTTGCAACTTTCCGCACCCATTCATTAAAATCTCCTGAACAAATAGACAGCGCATAACCTTCAACCAGGGCTGGAACCCGCATGGCTGTTTTTCCTCCATAGGACAGGCCATAAAACCCGATTTTCTCCGCATCCACAAAATCCTGCTGTCCCAGCCAGTCTACAATGCGTTGGTGCTGACCTGTTATGATGGAGTATAGGGACAATCCCAATGGATTGGCTTTTCTTTGCAAAACCCTGAAATTATCCTGTCCCCAATATAAATTGTGTGGGGCAAACACCACATAGCCCCTATCCGCCAAGTCTGAGGCAAAACCTTTATAGGCTTTATATGCCCTTTCACTTTTGTCTTTTGTCAAAACATCTTTGGGTAAACCTTCTAAACCATGCTGGGTAACCACAGCCGGCAAAGGAACTGATAGGTCTTTCCCTTTGGGTACCAGTAAAATCCCCCAGGCAAAAACACCGTTCCAAACATCCAGTTTCAGTTCATAGGCTGTCCAAGTATCTGTTTCTGCATAGAATCTCGCTTCGGTATTGTTTGGCACATCTGGGTCGGGCAATCTCCCCAATTCTTCCCATAACCTAGCTCTATGCGCTGATTTTATGGCTTTCAAATCTCCCGAATTGGTGTCAAGTGTCTGCCAAAAAGTATTGTCCCGGATGGTCTCAGAAGCAGGAATAAGTTGCTGCATATGGTTTTCCATAGCTCGTAAAGCCCTTTCTTGTCTGTCTTCTGCATTTGGCCAATGACTTGGTAAGCCAGTGTTTAATAAAGAAGTATCCACTCCTATAAATTCAGCAACTACCCCCAAGTCTTTCAGAAACATTGCCAGGGGTTTATCGGATTGCACACTATTTGCTGAATTACTTCCCTCATAAAACCGAAGGTTACTTTTGCCTTTGGGAAGCATTGCTTCTGCCCTTTGCCACTCTGCCTTCACCGAAGAAAGTTCCGGAATTGATAAGACTCCAGGAGCAGCACCAGTCCTTCCGGCTGATGGTGCGGGTGGTCCTGAAGCTTCAGGATACAAAGAATAATCGAGGTTTAATTTCTGCGGCCAACTCATAACCGCCAGTTCTGCATCCCCGAATTTCTTCAACAAGCCAAAGACATTTCTATAAATAGGTTCATTCCATATATTTTCTCTTTGGTCAAAATAACCACTTACCAATGAGGCGGAAATCCTAGGATCCAAGGCCGCCGCATAAAGGGACAGCATCCCTCCTTCTCCATGTCCGGCCACACCGATTTTCAGTGGTATTCCCATCTGTTCATTTTTTGCTTGGAACCAATCTACTGCGGCCAATACTTTCTGTAATTCATAGCCTATCACATGACTGCCCAGAATAAATCCTTGTCTGTAAATGTACTCCCTGTGGGTTTGGTTGGTAAATTTTCCTTGTATAGAACTCCCTGAAAAAGTGTCTTTTCGATTAAGTAACACAGGAACCAACACCTCCACACCATTTTTCGCCATTGCTGCAGCCCTGCCAAAACCCGGTTCACCTTCCCCTGTCATACCCGCGACAAGCTCCGGTACTGTGCCTGCATCCGGAACATAGACCACACTGGCCTTAATTTCAGCCTTAGGGCTGATTAACAAACCTTCGGCATAAAAATCTCCAAACACTCCGTCAAACACCTGCCACTTTACTGCAGAGATGGTATATTTTTCATTCTCGAAAGTATAGGGTTCGAGGGCTCCACTTTCCTGATAGCTCATAAAAGGAATGGATCTCTTGTCTATAAGCCCTAAAATATCCTGCAATTCCTGTCTTTGCAAGGCAATAGATTGATTAAAAGTTGCAGGACTTGTAAAATCCCTTTGCCAAAAATCATTTCTTGTTGCCTTGCTTTCCTGAAGGGCCCGGTCCAAAAATCCTCCTACCCCTTTCATCATGGTATTGGGCAAGTCAAATTTCTCTTCCAACAAACGCGCCTGAAAAGGGAATTCATGTTCAGTTTGGCCCAAACTTTCCCCAAAGACTCCTGTCATCATCAATAAAATAACAAGCCAAATCCTACGCTTTGAAAAGCAAACTACATGCATCTTTCTATTCGATTTTGTTTAAACCTCTGAGGCTAATCCGTTATTTTATTTCCATGTCCACCAATGGATTGAATGGGTTCAAAGGAACTATCATTTGGGTTTAAGGCGGTAATCATGCATCCCGAAACCTTGCTATCTG
>NZ_CAXBOC010000457.1:0-4581 GCF_963976465.1 uncultured Cyclobacterium sp.
GGTTAACAATCCGGTCATGATTCTTGCTGATGAAGCTACTGGTAACCTGGATACCCGAACCTCCTATGAAATCATGTCCTTGTTTCAGGAATTAAATCGAAAAGGAATCACCATCACCTTTGTGACGCATGAGCCTGATATTGCATCTTTCAGTAACAGAACCATTGTACTCAAGGATGGCAATATAATCAAGGATTATTTCAATACTAATATTTTATCTGCTGAGAAAGAATTGGCAGCATTACCCATTGAAGATCATTAATCATGAGAATTATAAACTTATTGAAAGTTGCTTTTAAAGCCATTGTTCTCAATAAAATGAGAAGTCTATTGACGATGCTAGGGATCATTATTGGTGTAGCATCGGTTATAGCCATGCTGGCCATAGGGGAAGGCTCTAAGGCCAGTATAAGGGAAAGTATTTCCAGTATGGGATCCAATATCATCACCATTCGTCCGGGAGCTGAAGTGCGAGGAGGGGTAAGAGGGAGTTCCGGTGACATGCAAACATTAACCTTTGAGGATTATGAAGCCATCCGGGATGAGGCTACCTTATTGAGTCATATAACCCCCATGGTCAATGGAGGAGGACAAGTGATCAACGGGTCTAATAACTGGCCCTCAACTATCTATGGTGTAAATCCCGAATACCTGGACATCAAAGTAGTAGATCTTCAAAGTGGAAGTAGGTTTACCCAAGCGGAAGTACAATCAGCAGCAAAGGTGGCCTTAATTGGGCAAACCGTTGTAGATAATGTTTTTCCTGATGGTGCCAGTCCGGTAGGGAAAATGATTCGATTCAACAATATCCCATTTAAAGTAATTGGTGTATTGGAAGAAAAAGGTGAAAATACATTTGGCCAAGATCAAGATGATGTGGTCATTGCACCTTATACCACGGTTCAGAAACGAATTCTTGCCATAGACTATCTAAATCAGGTAATGGCATCAGCTGTAAGCGAGGAAGATGCCCCTGAAGCCGTAAATCAAGTAATTGATATCATGCGGATTCAGCATCAATTAAGGGATGATGAAGAGGATAATTTTAGCGTACGCTCTATGGAAGAATTGATTTCTACATTTAGTTCCACCACAGAAATGTTGACCATACTGTTGGTAGCTGTTGCCAGTATATCTTTGTTGATTGGAGGAATAGGTATCATGAACATCATGTATGTTTCTGTAAAAGAGCGAACCAAGGAGATTGGCCTTCGCATGGCAATAGGGGGAAGGGGATCAGATATATTAATGCAGTTCCTTATTGAGGCCATACTCATTAGTATTACCGGTGGTTTGCTTGGAGTAGTATTGGGCTTAGGGGCTACGGTTTTTATTGAAAAGTTCTTACATTGGCCAACCAGTGTAGCCTTGTATTCAATTGTTGTTTCTTTTGCAGTATGTGCGATTACCGGAATCTTTTTTGGATGGTATCCGGCTAGAAAAGCTGCAGCACTGGATCCGATCACAGCTTTACGATACGAATAATTAATATGGAGTATAACAAGAAAATAACGACCTTTTCTCACCTTTTGGTGTGGTTTGTTTTATTCAGCATGCCATATGTCCTGTCCAATGGGCAGGAACAAGAGTTCAATCGGGTAATTGCTCATTTCTGGATTCCTTTGGTATTTTATGCCATTATCTTTTATGTCAATTATTTTCTTTTTATTGACCGATTTTTGTTCCAAAAGAAAATGCTTGAATTTATTGGGGTCAATATTATCTTGTTGGTACTTTTATTATGGATAAGAGAAGGGTTAGACAATACTTTCTTTACTGAGCTTGTAAGAAAACCTCGAGAGGATGGAGACAATGGCCCTTCCTTTAAGATGTTTATTTATGTTCAGTTACTTTCCTATATGGCTCCATTGATATTTGCCATTGGCTTAAAAACTACCCAACAATGGGTTAAAACTGAGGCTGAAAGCAAGGAGGCTGCTAATTATCAATTAAAAACTGAATTGCAACACCTGCATTATCAGTTACAACCTCATTTTTTCTTTAACTCCTTAAACAATATTTATTCGCTTGTGGATATTTCTCCGGAAGAGGCCAAAAAATCAATCCACAGTTTAAGTAAGCTGATGCGTTATATGCTTTATGAAACAAATTTGGAAAAAGTCCCCTTATCCAAAGAAATTGATTTTATGAAGAAATACATTGAGTTGATGAAGCTAAGGGTTTCTGATAAAACAACGGTTAACTATCATTTTCCCACTATTAACACAGGCATCACGATTGCACCCTTGTTATTTATTTCTTTGATAGAAAATGCATTCAAACATGGTATTTCAGCCAGCAACGAAAATTTGATTGAAATGGATATGAAATTGGACAATGATATTGTGGTTTTTAAAATTGAAAATGATAACTTTCCGAAAAAAGTAGCCGATAAAAGTGGTTCTGGTATTGGGATTCAAAATCTTGAAAAACGATTGCAGTTGTTATACCCTAATAAATATCAATTTAAGCATGAGCTAATTGAGAATCGTTTTTTGGTTACTTTAAGGATAGAAACTGCTTAAAATTGAATGAAGAATTTAAAAATTTCATGTCTGATTGTAGATGATGAACCTATGGCATTGAACCTTGTGGAAAGTTATGTGAATAAAACACCCTTTCTGGATTTAAAAGGAAAATGTAGTAGTGCCATTGAAGCCATGGAATTTTTAAAATCCACACCCGTTGATCTGCTTTTTCTAGACATTCAAATGCCTGACCTTACCGGTATTGAATTTTCTAAAATGCTTCCCAAAGATACCCGAGTAATTTTTACGACTGCCTTCGACGAGTATGCCTTGGAAGGATTTAAGGTGGAAGCCTTGGACTATTTATTGAAACCCTTTGATTATGCTGAGTTTTTGGCGGCAGCGAATAAGGCCAGTACTTGGTTTAATTTGGTCAGAGGAAAACAAACAGCTCCTGAGCAAGTAGAGAATAATGAGTTTTTATTTGTAAAATCTGAATACAAGCAGGTTAAGATCAAACTGTCTGAAGTGTTGTACTTTGAGGGATTGAAGGATTATATCAAAATTTGGCAAAAAGACCAATCCAAGCCTATTTTGACCCTGATGAGCCTTAAATCTTTAGAGGATGAATTACCTGAAAGTCAATTTATGCGGGTGCATCGTTCTTTTATTGTCTCTCTTAATAATATAAATGTAATCGAACGCAGCCAGATCCTAATCAATGATCAGCGCATCACCGTTTCTGATCAATACAAACCCAAATTTTTAGCTTTTATCAATGGCCATTCATTTAATTAAGATTCTAAAAATGATTTAAGCTAGTTTTCTGTGGCTTTCTTTCTATGTATATTTTTTATTACCTTTAGTATTAGGTGAATTCAATATTTTCTTGGTTTTAATATGGAGTTGAAACATAGTGATATCACAGAAAAGATTATCGGAGCCTCTTTTGAGGTTCATAAATTTTTGGGCAATGGCTTTCAAGAGGTCATTTATCAGCGGGCTCTAGCATGGGAAATGAGACAGTTGAATCTTGAATTTGCCAGAGAAATTGAACAAGACATTTTTTACAAAGGCCTAACAAAACCAATCGGAACTCGAAGAGCTGATTTTGTAGTAGAAGGAAAAGTTTTAGTGGAGCTTAAAGCTAAAATTCATTTAGAAGACGTTCATTTGGCCCAAGTGCTGAACTATTTAAAAGCTTATAGGTTAAAAGTCGGGCTACTGATTAACTTCGGAAGTAAAAGTCTCACATTTAAGCGATTGGTGTTGTAATTGACGTTTGAATCACGGATTAAACGGATGAATCACGGATTAAACGGATGAATCACGGATTAAACGGATTACACAGATTTCACTGAATAAAAAAATCCGTGAAATCTGTGTAATCCAATAAAATCCGTTATAAAATCTGCGAAATTTTTTGGAGATCATTACAAATTTAATCGTACTCAAAATCCGTGCAATCCGTGTAATCCAATAAAATCCGTGATTCCGACATTATATTAATCGACTACCTCCTCAAATAAAGAAGGGTCAATTCCCGGTATCAATTTCAAGGCGTTTTTATAGTAGATTTTTTGAAGAACAGGGTCGGGGAGGCCGAGGCCATACATCTTCCAATGGGCATGCCGCTTTCTGTAATAATCAAAATATTCATCATAAGTCTCCAAAACCCTAAAATAAGTATAATACTCTTGCTTATTATAACTGTCTTTTCCCATCAAAACCCTGTCTTGATATTGAATCAACCAATTTCTGGCGGTAATAGGTTGCCTTCCCAATTCAGCAAGCACTGCCCCTAACTCCGTATATACATTGGGCATTTCATCTAAAATTTTTCCTAAGCGGGTCAAATCATTCCCAAACCAACCCAAGTGTGCCGCTATAAATTTTGTTTGGGGATGTTTTCTGAAGATGTTATGTTGTTCGGCCATTACTTCTTCAAACGAAGGGTTGTTTTCTGGGTCCTTGTACCTGCTGGGGTACTGTTTTAACTCCAGCCATCGTTCATTGTATTTGTCTTTAGGTAGCCAGAAAGCCGCCGGCTCACCGGTGTGGATCAAAACCGGGATACCTAATTCTCCACATTTGGCCCATATAGGGTCTAATC
>NZ_CAXBOC010000458.1:0-4579 GCF_963976465.1 uncultured Cyclobacterium sp.
ATCCCTGTTGATATCAATTTGCTGTGCATTTCTTCTTTTAAATCTTTCTGCTCCATCGGGATTCAACATGGGAATAAACCGTAGACGCAAATTTTCTCGAATTGCCTGCCGTATAGATTCAAACCCATCTTCTCCTGAACCTTCGAGAAAATTGAAAAGATCAAACAGGGCCATCGTTGCTGTACTTTCATTGCCATGCATCTGGGACCAAAGCAAGACTTTGCGCGCTCCTTCACCAAAGCTAAGTGAATGTATGGGTCTGCCTTCTATAGATTTACCTACCACTTTTGTTTCAAACTGCGCATTTCTATTTGAAATCAGAGGGGCAATATGCTGATAGCCAAAGCGTCTGTTATCAATTGACGGTTCTTTGTATTTCGCAAAAGCACTTTCCAGAATTTCAGGATTAATAGCTGATGGCTTTCCTTCTTTTTCTTGGCAACAGTAAAGGCCAACAGAGAGAAATATAAAAATCACTGGAATTCCTAAGGACGATTTCATTGCTTTACAGAAAATTGGTTACCATGTAAATATGGTGAATTTTAATTAATTTCAAGTTCTGGTTAAACAAACAGCCAAGGTGAAAAATATTTAAACCGCTACCAATATATGAAACTAGAAATTCTTCCTTTTAAATTACCTCTCAAGCATACTTTTACCATTGCTCACCAAAGCAGGGATGTACAAGACACCTTAATTGTTAGGTTAAGCTCCGGAGATAAATATGGGCTGGGGGAATCTACAACCAATCCTTTTTACGGAATATCTCTGAAGAATATGCAGGCATGTTTGGAAGAAACTAAAGCTAAACTGTCCACAATAGATGCCATCCATCCGGAAGAGTTATGGAAGATCGTCAAACCCTTCTTTGAAGGCAATCCATTTGCACAATGTGCGCTGGACATGGCCGCTTGGGACTTGTATGCAAAACAGCAAGGTCAAAAACTGTATGAATTGCTTGATCTTGCCCCACAAAATATACCCATAACCAACTTTACCATTGGTATTGCTCCTGTCAGCAAAATGATAGAAAAAATGAAGGAGCAGCAATGGCCCCTATATAAGATTAAATTGGGCACTGAGCATGACATGGAAATAATTAAGGAGCTTCGAAAACACACAGACTCAGCTTTTAGAATTGATGCCAACTGTGCTTGGTATGCCGAACAGGCAATTGCTTATTCCCATGAACTTGCTGATTTAAATGTTGAATTTATGGAGCAACCCCTTGCTAAAGATGACTTTGATGGTATGAAAAAAGTTTACCAAGAGAGTGCTTTACCGGTCATAGCAGATGAAAGCTGTATTACCGAAGCTGATGTGGCAAAATGTTATGGGTTTTTTCATGGAATCAATGTTAAATTGGTCAAGGCTGGAGGTATTACACCCGGGCTTAGAATGCTTAAGGAGGCGAAGACTCTGGGTATGAAAACAATGGTAGGTTGTATGACAGAGTCCTCAGTTGGAATATCTGCCATCGCTCATATTGCCCCCTTACTTGACTATGTTGACATGGATGGAGCCATGCTTTTGTCGGAAGATATCGCGGATGGAGTTAAAATTTTTGATGACCATGTAACATTTCCCAACAGAAACGGTACAGGTGCCTTACTATTGTAAACCAGCAATTTGCTATGAGCTACTCCTATTTTACTGAGCTTCCGGACAGAAAAATTTATTCTGAAGGGAAAGGCTATCTTCACTTCTGTGGCACTTCTTATCTGGGCATGGGAAGCCATCCGAAATTAAGACAACTACTCGTTGATAGTATATTAAAGCATGGACCAAATCATGGCTCTAGCCGAAATAGCAATGTACAGTTGCCGGTATATGAGACCTTTGAAGCACATTTTGCTGCGAAAGCAGAAGCTGAGGCTGCGGCCCTTCTCAGCAGTGGCTTTATGGCCGGTCAACTTGCCTATAACACTTTAAATCCCATGGTAGATCTCACTTGGACGGCACCAGACACCCATCCGGCCATCAGTAGTGGAATCTCATCGCCAATAGGACTGTCCCATCAAGAATGGCAACAAAAATGCATCGCCAAATCCCATGAATTAATAGGGCAAAAAATTCTTCTCCTTTCCAATGCTGTCAATCCACTAATTCCTGAAACCCATGATTTTGCATGGACAAAATTGCTTTCTCCCAGCAATAAATACTTTTTACTGATAGATGACAGCCATGCATTTGGGCTGCTTGGTAAAGGTATTTACGGCACTTTTACATTATGGAAAAACCTACCGGTTGAGTTAATGATTTGCGGTTCACTCGGAAAAGCGCTTGCCTTACCTGCAGGAATTATCTTAGGCAATCAATCCCTACTACAAAAAGTAAGAGAAAATGCAGTTTTCCGCACTTCCTCTCCCCCTGCTCCCGCCTTCCTGAATACATTTATTAAAGGCCAGGATATTTATTTTCAACAACAGAAAATCCTGCGCAAACACATGAGCTATATGTACTCCGCCATAGCTAAGGTAGAAGGTTTTAAGATGGTGCCTCAATATCCTGTTATTTCTTTTGAATCTACATCTTGGGTGGATAAATTACACCAAAAAGGGTTTATAGTCTCTTCCTTTCCTTATCCTTCTCCGGACAGCCCACCAATAAATAGAATTATATTGTCCGCCTGGCATCTGCCCACTGATTTGCAAACCCTGGTAAAAGCTATTGAGGAAATGGTTGATGATTAATTAATAATTGTTAATTTGGTAATGGTTAATTGTTAATTAAAAGGATAGCGTAAAGGAGACCATTTTATTATTCTCTATATCGGGGGTTTTTATTAATGGTTAATAGTTGTTAATGGTTAATTGTTAATGATTTGACTTCGTAAAGGAACCCATTTCGTTATTACCGATATTGGTTATTTTCATTAATAATTTATAATTAAAGAATTAATAATTGTTAATTTGATAATGGTTAATTGTTAATTAAAAGGATAGCGTAAAGGACACAATCTTGTTATTATCGATATCGAGTATTTACATTAACAATTTATAATTAGATTATTAATAATTATAGATTTTCCACTAGGTTATACTTCTCTAAATATTCCTTGGGGGTGGTGTGCCATTCAGAGAGTCTACTCACCTCAGTATCCAAGCATTGAAAATAAAGATCGTAAAGCAAATTGCTTACCTCCTCAGGAAGCCTAAATTTTTCCTGCTCTCCATCCCGGTAGGTTTCCCAATTTGCCGCTTCATTTTCCTTTATAATTTCCAGCATAGCATAGGTCACCGGTAACCGGGCAGACGTAACACGCCTTAGTTGCTCCGGATTTCTCCATACCGCCTTTTCCGCTTTGTCGAAAAGCAGGTTGTACTTTGATAATAATTCCGGGCTAAGAAAGCTATCTGTTTCTTGCTTTGGGCTACCGAAAATAGACATTTTTCTTCCTGTATATCCCTGATTGTTGGCATGAAGTAGATCGCTATATTTTTTTAGATAAGGTGCTGCTTTTCCATAATAAGCTTTCCAGAAACCTTCCATTTCCTTGTCGACGTCCAAATCAGGATCCCACAGTAATTTGGCCAAAAGGTAAGCCCTTATCTCAGCAGCTTCACCACCGGACTGAATATTACCCTGAGCAAATACTGCACTCACATTATTATCCCTTAGAAAAGAAATATTGGGTTGTAAAGTCCTGAGGTTTGGGAATGGAGCCAACAAATTGGCAAATTGAATATTATAATCCCAAACCAAGATATTGTCTGTAAGCTTACCCCAGCCTTTCAAGTCATTGCTGAAATCCGGATCCCCTGATTCCATAGGCTCATTCCTTGTGCTCTCTATGCTACACAACATGATGTTGACATTTTCTCTGGGAACAATATCCTTTGGTGGCACCCTGGTATATTGGTAAGCCAAGGTAGAGATGATTTTGTCAGGGAAGCGTTCTGCAACTTTATTGACAAAAGTCAACATGGATCCCATCCCAAGGGCGGGATATTCGCCACCATGGGTGGCATACATTTTTTCCTCCGGCGCATACGCTGCATACTTGGCATCTAATGCAGCACAATGTTCGCATTGACAATAATTGACATTGTCGTTTTGACTCACAGACCAATAAAGCGCATCGGGTTTCTCGTCTATGGCTTTTTGAAGGTTTTTGCAGACAATCTCTAGAACCTCCGGATTGGTGAGACAGAGTTGAGATTCGGGTTGCACACTTTTACCATCCCAAGACGGTACCAAACCGGGATGTCTTTTACCATCATAATAGCTAAAATATTCCGGGTGACTATCGCCATATTCTTCCGGATTAAGAAAGTTATGAAAAGTATGCACCCAGTGGCCCCATTCTGCAGGATCCTCCCCCCGCTTGGTATGGGAATGCAACTTGTGCCAAGCCATAAACTTAGGCTCATAGGCATCCTGATAAAAAACTTCCCTAAAGGAGAAATCTGGAACTTGGAGATCTGCTATTGGGGGAAGTTTAATGGTTTTTTGTTGAGGAATAACTTCAAAGTTTGAGGTGTATTTTTTACAGCCCAGGTATTTTTCCAGAAAAGTATAAACTGCATATTCCACCCCTTTTTTTGGTCCTCCGGTCAGTACCAACTGCTGGCCATTG
>NZ_CAXBOC010000459.1:0-4575 GCF_963976465.1 uncultured Cyclobacterium sp.
CTTTACAAGCCATCAAAAAGATGATGGGAAGACACTTTAAGGCGAGCAAGAAACAAATAGTAGGCTATGTGCTCCGGGTAGACATCTATGGCAACCTGATCACCAATATTCCCAAGGAGGTCTTTGAGAAATTAAATCCGGGGAAATTTGAAATTGTTTTTGGCAGGGAATCCCTTCAGCAACTTCAAACCAATTACGATGAAGTTGAACCCGGCGATTGTTGGGCGTTCTTCAATAGCTTGGATTTATTGGAAATTGGCATTAACCATGGGCATGGGGCAGAATTATTAGGTTTAAGGTACGACAGTCCTATTTTTATCAATTTTGAAGTTTAAATTTTTGATAATTAATGGATTAACCCATTGGCAGTATCGGCCTTGTGTGATTGGGCCATAAAAAAGATAAAAAATCGAGGTTTCGGAGGGGCAAAATATTTGTTTGTAAAAAATTCTTTGCCCATATTTGCATCCCGTTCAGCAAGGAACGGGAAATACCCCACTTGCCCAGGTGGCGGAACTGGTAGACGCGTTGGTCTCAAACACCAATGCCTTCGGGCGTGCCGGTTCGATTCCGGCCCTGGGTACACAAAACCCCTTCAGATGTGAATTTGGAGGGGTTTTTTTCGTTTTTTGGCAAACCATTGGCAAACCATTTAGAGGAAAGAGAATTTTATACGCCAGTAAATCAAATATATAGTTTTATTTTTTTCACTACCTAAAAAAAATACAGCTTCTTCCAAGCTGTGGTTTAAATTAAAATTTACTATTTCTTGAGTGCTCTGTTGTTACTTCATATTTTATCTTTTGAGTAATACCATCTATACCTGGATAAACTAATCCTTTATGAATTCCAAGAAAGTATAGTTCATTCAAAATTTTTATTTTATGCTGTTTTTTTATTAGAATTCTACGGAATGAATTATGAGAAGACTTTTGGTTGTCAAACGGGACAAATGGTTTTCGATCTTCCGGTAAATCGTGTATTGTAAAGCATCCCAACTGATTCGTCACCCTTGGTGAAATATGATTTGGCAACAGAATACACGTAGAAATTTCAGTGTTAATCCTACGTGCTATGAAAGTACTTTGAGGTTTGCAATTATTTGTAGAAGCCACACCAAAACACCATACATTAGCATTTTTTGAATTCATATAATTTTCAACGGCAAAGTATAATGCAATCAATGGACTTTCTGTCCAGTCTAAAAGACGGGTTGGCAAGCCATGATGCTGGGCTAAAGTTAACCATTCTTCTTCACTTTTTGGTGTGATTTTTAAATAAGGCAGAGCTTCCCTTTTGAAGGAATCCATCATATATTTTTCAATGTCTTTCCAATTAGAAAAAGTATCGGATACATTTAGTCTGTACAAACCCGGAACCAAGGTAAAACTAGAATCTCCATGTCCTCTAAAGAACCATTGGGCGATATCTTGGTTTTCAAAATTCTGTACTAAATTCAGAAATTCTATTACACTAGTTATTTTTTCCGTTTTCATTCAATGAATTACTTTTTTTATTTAATATACAAAATCATCTTTACAATGATTTATTTTAAATGGTAATAAGACCTATATTTCTTATAAAAAAGAGATCAATAATTTTAAAAATAATGATATTCCTATAATTTCGGTTGGTTTCTTCTTAACCATTCTTTATTAAAATCCACTTTTAGTATCCAGACGGTTTTAGGTAAAAATTACCCCTTTTTTTGACTGTATTACAAGTTGGAAAAACATGCTTTGCCGTGGTTGCTGCAAATTGAAGAAAAAGGCGACAATCAACATGTTTTAAGAAGTGGAGACCCGGCACCCAATACCAAAATCTTTTCCTCAAATTTTTTTGATAATAAATCACTCAGATCTGGATCGGCAAGCAAGGGTGGGTAAAAAAGCCCACTTTGCAGCGGGCTTTTTAAATTTTCACCTCTTTCAAAAAAAAAAGACTATTCTTCCTTTTTATTATAATCTGGCGGCGTTGGCTCCTTTACCAAGGTTTATTTATCCTTTAGCACCACTTCTTCATCCGACTGGATTACTCTTACTAACTCTACTCCAAGCACGTTTTCAAGCTTGCAAATTGTTTCAAGCTTGAAATTTTCTTCACCTTTTACATACTTACTCACTTGTTGCGGAGATACGCCCAATTCTTTAGCAAGACGGTTTTTCTTCCACCCCTTTTTCTCCAAAGCATCTAAAATCCTAAATGCAATGGCACTTGATTTATTCAACCACCCTCTGTTAGCCTTTCTCCACTCTACTTTTTGCTTCCAGGAGGAAACAGGAGATTTTACTATAGCTTCTTCAATCTTATTGTTAAATGCTGACATATTAATTTACATCTATATAACTGAAAGTGACCTCTGGATTATTTTTGTCTAGGAATGATTTCACAAGCTCCAGCTTGTTTAACTCATCCTTAGTATCCTTAGTATGGGGCCTAACCTCCATTCTGTCGGTTAACTTAATTGCTCCTCCGGTTATGATAATCTTTTCTTTATATCTTATGGCATAAATCCGCAAATAACTTTTGCGTTTTTCTTCTCTTGCCTTTAATTTTTGTAATTCATAAAGTTCAGAAGCCAATTCCCTATTATCAAGTGGCTTGAAAAATTTTGCAAGCGCATCGGTTTCTTCATCTTCAGCCAATTCATACAATTTCTCAAAGAGTTTGTCCGCAAGCTGTTTGGCCTGCTCGACAAGCGTATTAAGTTTACTGCGACCGTATTTGGCATAATAATCATCTTTAAACTTCCCGAAAAATTCTCGAAGAAATTCGGTTGAGCTCCATTGTCCTTGAATTGTTTCCAAAGCATCTAGCTCTTGACCATCATACTTAACAGTCAACAACTTGGTATTTGGGAGCTCAAAGATAGGGACTATTTTCATATTATCAACCTACAGGTTTACTTTTTAGTTCTTTTATATAGAAAAAAATTTACAATTATAATTAAAACTCATTTCGAAAATTCACTATTTGATCCTCTTCTAAATCTATTGATTAATAAATCCCTTTAACCAATCACCCAAAAAAAATGCAAAGATTAGTTTTTTAACATATAACATTCCTAATCGATTCAAATAACTCAATCATACCTCACCCCGCATCCACATTCCCATTGATCCTGTCCAAAATACTGATAATCTTGGTAACCTGTGCATCATCAAACAAGCCAAAAGGGCCGCTGTCATTTATATCTTTGAAAGGGGATTCAAACAGGGCTCTTTTGTCAATCACCCCATTCTGAGTCAAATACCCAATGATCAAATCTAAAAATTTGATCTGTGCGGCATTAAGGTTGTGTTGCTGAATAAATTCTGCGAAAGCAGCTTGTACCGCTTCTTTATCCAAACCAATCAACTCTCTTATAAAATAAGCCAAAGTTTTCCCTTTGCCCTCCTTTTCAAATTCCTCTCTGGAACCTACCTCTTCGGCATTGAAAAAGATAGCCTGGAGTTGAGCAAGTTCTGCTGCTGTGATGGGCTGGTTATTTTTGATTTTACTAATTACCAAATGATCCTTGTGCGCTTCCAAATAACGCTCCACTCTCCTTCTGTAGGGTTCAAGCGTACTGTCCCGGACAATATCCCTTTCTTCTATTTTGGAGAGATCCAGGTAGTCCTGAAAATGCGTCTCGATGATAGGTTGATCTATTTCATCCATAAACTGCATTAACTCACGTAGTGCCACCCGCACTTCATCCAAATTAACTACATTTGCCTGCTGCAGGCAGCCTTCCATCAGCACCTTTTTAATGGTAGGCATTCCGGCTTCCACTAAGGGTATATTCCCCTTCTTTTCCAATACCCGGCAGGCTGTAGTGAGTCGGTTCTCATATTTAGCAGTGACTCTTCCACCTTTAAGTGCCAGCTCATAATTGAGCATCAACACATCAAATCCTCGGGCAGCCACATGATCGCTTTCGTCCGGGCTAAGCAAGGGGACAATATGCTCTGCTATTTCTTGTAATTTGGAAGGACCAATATCCATCCATTCTTCCTTTTTCCTGTATTTCTCTACAAATTCCAAATGGTGCCTGACCACAAAGTTTTTATCATTCAATGCGACCACCTGGGAATGAAGCAAATCGATTAAGGTTTCTGCAAAATCATTTTCCGGTTTACTGCCGGACTGACGAAGAGCAAGTGCCAAGTCAATCCTCAACTGAAAGGCTTGCTGGGTCAAAGAAAGACCAACCGATCCTCCACTTGCCTCCGGATTGACTTCAAAAAACTCGAAATTCTCGCAATAATCAAATATTAAAAAACTTTCTTTATCCTTCTCCGGGCCAAATAAATTGGGTCTCAATCGGGTCCCACGCCCTATCATCTGCCAAAACTTCACTACTGACCTGACAGGCTTAAAAAACACCAAATTCACCACTCGTGGCGCATCTACCCCTGTATCCATCATGTCTACAGAAATGGCTATTTGCGGCTCTTTCACTTCCTTGTTAAGCACAAATCGCTCGAGAAGATCCTGAGCTTTTTCAGTTTGGTTGTCAATCACCCTGCAAAACTTTCCTGAATATTCAGGGTAATTCTTATTGAAACGCTCCTCTATATAAATTGCGTGCTG
>NZ_CAXBOC010000460.1:0-4550 GCF_963976465.1 uncultured Cyclobacterium sp.
AACGAACCATGGGCTATTTTTAACAATATAGGTTCTTTGGGCAAAAGTCCAACGGATATTATAGCTGTAGTAGGATACGACCATAGGCTAGGTCTGAATGAACTGACTACCTTGGCGGCTGGAATTACAGTCCCAACAGAAAATATCGGCATTTTAGGCATAGGAATTTCAAATTATGGTGGAGCACTTTTCAACCAACAACAGATCGGCTTGGGTCTTGCCAAACAATTGGGGCTGGCCAGCCTAGGGATAAAATTCAATTATTTCCAAACCAATATTGAAGGTTTTGGTAGAAGCGCTAGGCCGGTACTGGAACTTGGAGGTACTGCAGAACTGATCCCCGGAGTATTTTTTGGGGCCCACATTTACAATTTCACTCGAGCAGCCATTAGCAAGGGCAATTTGAATTACCTGCCCACAATTGTGAAAACAGGAATTTCGTATCGTCCATCAGACAATTTGATGGTCAATATTGAAACTGAAAAGGAGCTTTCCTCCCCTGCCCGATTCAAAGCCGGGATAGCCTATAACTTTGAGGAGAAATTTTGGGCCAGAACTGGCATTACAAGTCAGCCCAACAATTTGTATTTCGGCATTGGATTTAGGCCCAGAAGGTTTCAGGTAGATTATGCTTTATCAAGAAATTATTTACTTGGGTTCACTCACCATTTTTCTTTAAATTATAACCTTTCGGCGCAATGAAAGGTCCGGCCATCACCGGACTTGCCCTGCTAATAGGGTCAATGGGGCTTTATGCCCAACAAAACCCTCAAGCAGAACTTGATATTGAAGCATTTATTGAGGAAAGGTTTGCTTTTCAGGAAGAAGATATCCCCTATGAAGACCTTTACGAAAGTCTGCTTCAACATTATTTCCAGCCCTTGGATCTGCAAGAGGCCACAAGCACAGACTTGCAATCCCTCTACCTTCTTAGCCCAAAACAAATTGAATCTTTTATCCATTACAGGGATCAATTGGGCAAGTTTGTATCCTTATACGAACTTCAGGCAATTCCTGATTGGTCCTTAGCCACCATCCAAAACCTACTGCCCTTTGTGGTTATCAATTCTTCAAATCCAAACCAAAGCTTCCCGGGTTTTCAGCGTATGGCAAAGGCCGAAAATGCCTATTTACTCTTGCGTCATCAAAAGGTCTGGCAAACAAGAAAAGGGTTTAGTATTCCGGATACTTTGAACAATGGAGATTTGAGTAACAGGTATCTGGGAGATCCAAATAACCTTTATTTAAGATTTCGTTTACAGCAGGCAGCAGATTTTAGCCTTGGAATCACCTTAGATAAAGATGCCGGAGAGGCATTTACTTGGGATCCTCAAACCAAAAGGTATGGATTTAATTTTCTTTCTTTCCACTATGCCTTGTACAATAAGGGCCGGTTAAAAATGTTATCTCTGGGAGATTATCAATTACAATATGGGCAAGGGTTGGTTTTTGGTTCAGGGTTTTCTGTAGGCAAAGGAGCAGAAACAATAACCACAGTAAAAAGAAGCTCTACCGGAGTAAGGCCTTATACCTCTGTCTTGGAAGCAGGCTATTTTAGAGGCATTGCAGCAAGCTACTCTTTGGGTAGAATGGAGGGTACACTTATGCTTTCCAACAAGGCTAGGGATGCAAATTTACAATTCATTCTAGACAGCATGGACAACGCTTCCTCCTATTTATCTTCTTTGGTTTTATCCGGTTTGCACCGTACAGAAAATGAAATCCAAAAGAAAGCACAAGCAAGGGAGCAGAATTTAGGTCTGAATTTAAACTATCAGAATACCAGTAAAACTTTTCGAATTGGTACTAACGCATTGTATACAGGATACAGCCAGCCCCTTTATCCAACAGAAAGGGTATACAATCAATTTGAATTTAGAGGCAAAAGCAATAGTGTCCACAGTTTGTATTTCACTTACAATTATAGAAACCATTATTTCTTTGGTGAAACTGCAATTTCTAAAAGCGGAGGCAAGGGCCATGTGGCAGGCCTAATGAGTAGCCTGAATAGTAAAGTAGATTTTTCTATGGTATGGCGTAAATATGACCGGAATTTTCACACCTTTTATGGGAATGCTTTTTCGGAAGGCTCTCGTCCCATCAATGAAGAACGCTTGTACTTGGGGATTTATTTTAAGCCCAATCGAAAATTCAGTTGGTCTGCTTATTATGACTATTTCAGCTTTCCTTGGATGCGATTTAGGGTTTATGCACCTTCTGTAGGACATGAGTGGCTTAGCAAGTTGAAATTCCGACCCAACAAGCAACTCACTATGTTTTTTCAATTCCGGGAGGAAACAAAAAGCAGAAATCTTCTATCTGAGGACCAACCTAGTAGCCAGTATTTGCTTGCTCAAGGAAAAAGGCAAAACATTGTATGGAGTCTCAATTATCTCCCTGATCGCAAATGGCAGTTGAAAACGAGGGTTCAACAAAGTTTTTATAAGTTTACTGGCAAAAAAACCAAAGGTTTCTTAATCGCACAGAGTTTATCCGGAGAAGCCGGGGCCTGGAGATTTTCTGGAAGCCTAGCTTTATTTGACACGGATGACTACGAAAACAGGCAATACCTGTATGAAAAAAATGTCTTGTGGGCCTTTTCTATTCCCAATTTTTACGATCAAGGGTTAAGAACCTATTTATTGGCGCAGTATAAAATAAACCCAAGACTTACTATTTGGGGTAGATGGGCTAAAACCAGCTATACCAACAGGGAACATATTGGCTCCGGTCTGCAAGAAATCCCAGGAAATAAAATGGTTGAGACAACTTTTCAATTAAGGTATCAATTTAACCGGTAAGTCAGACATCTGCTTTCTTACCGGTTAAATCCCCAATACCAATATCAAATTCTATTTTTCCTTAAGCAAGTCCCTGATTTGCTCTAACAATACCTCTGTTTTATTGACAGTCGGTGGTGGCGGAGTGGGTGCAGCTTCTTCTTTCTTCTTCAAATTATTGATTACTTTAACAATCATAAAAACTGCAAAAGCAACAATAGCGAAATCAACCGTAAACTGAATAAAGGTACCGTAATTAATGGTTACGGCATTAATTTCCTCTCCGGCCGGATCTATATAGGCCTCCCTGAGGACAACCACTAAATCTGTGAAGTCCACTCCTCCGACCAAAAGGCCGATAGGAGGCATGATAATATCTTTCACAAGAGAAGAAACTACCTTCCCAAATGCAGCCCCAATGATGACCGCAACAGCCAAATCGACGACATTACCTTTTACGGCAAAATCCTTGAATTCT
This sequence comes from uncultured Cyclobacterium sp., assembly GCF_963976465.1. Taxonomy (NCBI): domain Bacteria; kingdom Pseudomonadati; phylum Bacteroidota; class Cytophagia; order Cytophagales; family Cyclobacteriaceae; genus Cyclobacterium; species uncultured Cyclobacterium sp. The sequence goes on from NZ_CAXBOC010000460.1 coordinate 3,259, forward strand.
TTAATCAATCCCATACTTTTGTTGGTTAATGGTTCTATAGATTAATTTAATAAGCCATTCAATATAAGAAAAATTCTATGATTATTACAAAATAATTATACACCAAACATAATTTCAATAAAACAGAAATGTCCAAAACAAACCATATAAACCAACCAATCGCACCAATCAAACCAAAAACACTTGTTTGGCATAATAACAGTAGAACAGACAACTATTTCTGGATGAATGACAGAGAAAATCCGGAGGTAATTCAATATTTAGAAAAAGAGAATGCCTACAAAAATAGCTTACTAAAAGAAACTGAGGACTTACAAGCATCACTTTTCAAGGAAATGAAAGAAAGGATAAAGGAAGATGACAGTAGTGTCCCCTATTTTAAAAACGGCTACTTTTATTACAATCGTTTTGAAAAAGGCAAAGAATACCCTGTTTATTGTAGAAAAGAAGGGCATTTGGAATCAGAAGAGTTAATTCTCTTGAATGTAAACGATTTGGCTGAAGGCCATGAATACACCAATGTCAATGCATTGGCAATTTCTGAAAACAATAAGCTTTTAGCCTATTCACTGGATACAGTAGGCAGAAGAATATACAACATTCATTTTAAAGGCCTTGATAGTACCAAGGTTGTAAAGGATCAACTAAAAGCCGTTACAGGGAATATTGTCTGGTCAGCGGATAATAAAACAGTTTTTTATACCCAACAAGATGCTCAAACCCTTCGTCCAAATAAGGTATACCGTCATGTATTGGGAACCGCCCAGGAAACAGATGAATTGATTTTTGAAGAAAAAGATGAGACTTTTACTGTTGGCTTAAAGAAATCAAAATCCAGAGAGTTTCTATTCATTGTTAGCCAAAGCACCATCTCTACTGAGTACCGTTTTCTTCCGGTGGACCGGCCTAACGAAGATTGGAAAATAATTCAGGAAAGGCAGGACAATCTGGAGTATGAAGTGGATCATTATGGATCTAACTTTATCATCCTAACCAATGCTGATCAAGCAAAGAATTTCAAATTGGTAAAGACACTTATTGACCAACCGGAAAAAGAAAATTGGGAAGACATTATTCCGGTAAGAGAAAACGTCTTCTTGGAGGAATTTGAAGTATTCAAGCATCACTTGGTCATCGCTAATCGATTCAATGGACTGCAAAGACTGGAAATCAGATCTTGGGACGGAGAAAAAAAGCATACCATCAAAATGGAGGACCCTGCCTATACAGTTTGGATTGGCACCAACCCCGAGTTCTACACTGAAGTGCTAAGGAATGGTTACAACTCCCTT
>NZ_CAXBOC010000461.1:0-4511 GCF_963976465.1 uncultured Cyclobacterium sp.
GATAAACTTTCTCAAAATCAGACGTTTAAACACTTAGCCTGACGGCTATGGGGCTGACACCCTTGGCTGAGATATTGCGTCCCTTTAGGGCTTAGGGTAATCATAGGACTTGGTATACGATTTTAGTAGGAATGGACGTTGGGATTTTGATCTTCACCTAGGTGTAATTTGCAATTACACCTTTATATCAATGGCTATAAACTTTAGAAAAGTCATTTTAAATGGCCATTTGCAATGGCCTAATCTAAATCATCTCAGAAAATCGTTCTTGTGCTATAATTGGCATTATCCCTTGTATCCATGGAATATACGCCTTAAAAAAAATATCAGCAAACATTAACGGTCTGGTAATGTATCTAACTGCGACAATCAACCGAAACAGGAACTGCGACGGATTAAAAAGTTTTAAGCTAAAATTTAGCCCTATACATCATTAAATTTGATAGGTTTGATTTGCAGTTAGTCAACGAAAGTCTCTTTGATAATGGCTTTTAGTTCATTTATCTCTGGTTTTGATAATCGACCTAAAGGCCTTACAATCCTTACCTTATCAATTGTTCTAATTTGGTCAACCACAATCCAGCCAATTTTGTTGTCATGTTTTACTTTAATTCTGGTGGGATAGTTTTTGGAGTTCGTTGTCATAGGAGCCACAACTAAGGTTCTGAGGTATTTATTCATTTCATTTGGAGAGACAATAACACAAGGCCTTGTCTTTTTAATTTCACTCCCAATCGTAGGGTCAAGATTCACTAAGACGATCTGATATTGTTCTATTCCCATTCTTCTAGATTGTCCTCTTCAAAGATATCATTAATCAAAAGTTTGTCGTCCCCATTTTCATTCATTTCTTTAAATGCCTTTTCCCAACCTTTTCTAGGGGTAGCCAATGGCCTCAAAACAATTTGATCTTCTTCAAGAATTAAGTCAATCCTATCCTTAATATTATACCGCTCTATAAGCGTTTTACTAAGTCTAATCCCCTTAGAATTACCTATTTTCACCACTGATATTTCCATTTTCTTAAGACTTTATGTAATTACAAAGTTATCACTTCCGAGATATTATTCCAAATTCTGTTTAAACCACTAGGCTGAAAATTCAAGGGGTTAACATAATAGTTATCCAGTAAGTTGAAATTTAGAATACATGTTCAATTTCTTCATCAGGGAGATTTTGTCAGCATTGTTGCAGAAAAATGGCAACAATGCCGCCAAAATCAAGGTGGGTGGGTCATTTTATCCCAAGGGCTGACACCCTTTGTAAATTTGGGGTAGTACTAACAAGCAATAAATTTTAAAACTGTAAACTTTTTTCAGGACGGGTCACTTGGCTGAGATATTGCGCCCCTTTAGGGCTGGGTGTTGTCTTAAAATTTTATATGCGTTTTTTGTAAAATATAGTCGTTATTATTTTGTCAGCATTATTGCAGAAAAAAAAGCAACATTGCCTCCAAAATGGATTGCATTACATATATCTATTCCAGTGGCTGATGCCACTTGCTATCATCTTATCACCCCTAAAGGGGTTTTTGATTGAATTAAATGTTACCATATGGATTTAGTAATAGGCAAGCCTAACAAAATCAATTGGCGTTCTTTCACTAACCTAGTGGCTGAAGCCGCTTGCTATAATCATATCTCCCCTCCCGGGCTTTGGTGCTTTCATAGAGCCATATATGCAACTTCGATGAAGAATATAAGAAGAAATTTTGCTTGCATTGGTGTGGAGAAAATGGAAACCATGACGGCAAAATTGGTTACTTGATTAGTCCCTGATACTTGCCCATCCAATAGGGCAAAAGCCAGTAAACCGGTTCTTTCTCCTCTGAGGGATTGCCGGAAACAGCCAAATAGGGATTGTTGTCCCAGCGCATGGTGCGGTATTCACTGGGCGGCCTTAATTCATTTACCTGAATCTCTTCCAAAATCGGAGACCTCACCAATTGTAGGTCTTCTCTCCTGCCATTGTCTATGCGCCAATCTACCAAACTCAGGGGAGCATCCTGCAAAAAGAAAATAGAAGCCTCCAGTTCATCGCTTCCCTCAGTCAATAGGTTGTAAGTAAAATTAAGCATGGGACTCTGCGTATCTCTGAATTTTGCAAACCATTGGTCCAAATGTTTGCGGTACTCGGCCTTCAACTCAGGATCTTCTTCCAGATTAATAAGCGGCGGATAAATGTACAGGGCCATGTAAATGTCAAAATAAGTTTCAAAAGCCGGATTGGTGGTATACAATTGCTTGGCATTTTCCAAATACCCCTCTTCTTTGATTAACTTTATATAGGCTTCCTGATAAGCTGCTTTGCCGGTAATCGCATGGGCAAACTTGAGAAATGACAGTATCTCCAGCGAATTCAAGGGTTTCTCCGGTGACCATTCAGGATCATCATTCAGGCTTTTAGGCGACCATACACCCCATTTTGTGGGCTTGCCGTCTACGCCTACCAGATAGAAATCATTCCTCAACAAATGATCCATGATTTGTTCCACATGGGCTGCTATTCTTTGCTTCTCTGCCTCATCGGCCACGAGTAAATAATACCAGTAATACCCAAAAAAATGTCCGGCAAATTCATCACTGCTGGTATCTCCCTTCCACAACCATTTCCCATCCTCTGAAGGATGCCAACGAACTTCCACCGGCTTAGTCCTTGGATTATCGATGATGGCTTCTGCCAATTCCCTGTCGGTATAGGTCCTGTTCATGTCATGCATGGGCCTGTCCCAGTCTACCGGAACCACTGTCCGGGCAAAAAAACCCTCTCTATCGGTGACTTCACGCAAAAGGTGCAAAAAGTCAAAGGCTTTCTTTGCCCTTTCCTTGGCTTCCTCGCTACCGGTGACCGCATAACGAAAAGACTCCATGGCCAAATACATGGCCGTATATTCCCCGTCATTGTCGTCGTCATCGGCCACTATGCTACTGGTATCTCCCGGCACTTCCAGTTTAAACCTTGCGACAATTCCAGGTTCCCTAACATGTCTTGTAATCAACTGATCATAGAAATAATCTGCCTTTTCGGCCAAGGTCATTTCTTTTCTTCCGATAAGACTCACGCCATCTGAAGTCGCCACCCAAGCATTTCCATTGGCATCAAAATCAATATCTCTTACCTCATCCGCCCGTAACCAACGCTTGCTTAAGCGGACGGAATAATCATTTTCTCCCGGCTGAAAGCGGGTAATCCCATAATCAGTTCCTACCCACATTTTGCCGTCAGGGGCTTTTTTTACAAAATTCACATGGATATTGGTAATGCCATCGGCCGGCTCTTTTCTATCGATTACCCTGTCCCCTTTTCTTATGGTGACACCCCCGAGTCCTGCAACCCATAGATTACCTTGCTCATCAAAATCCAGCCCCTTGACATAGGCACTGATCAGTTCTTCATTTTTTTGATAGGCTATTGTTTGCGCTTCATTGCTATGGTACAATCCTATATCGGTCCCCAACCAAAGCCCACCATTCTTGTCCGTAAGTACTGCACGAATACTTCTGGCATTGGTGAAATTCTTGGACTTCCATTCGTTCTCGCTGTACAGCCAAATCCCATAAGGTCCAAATGCATAGACACCTTCGGGCGTACTGAGTACCTTCGCGATAGGAGGTTTTGGCCCGGGAACTTGCACCAGTGCATCATTCTCCAATACGTAAACCCCATCCCATGAAGCCAGCCAAACCTTGCCCGAAGGTTCTGTATCCAGGTCATAAGCCGGCCCTACATTTTCTTCAGGAAGCATTTGTTCCCAATCGGCACCTGTTTTAGGCTTTCTGTAAACACCATACCCCGTAGCAATCCATACGTTTTGATCAGGAGCCAAATGAATGGCACGCACATCATTGGCGGCAGGGATTTCCTTATGCACCACAAAACCTTTATGGTATTCCTGTACAAAGGCTGTATCGGTATGGCTTGTAGACTGTCCTTCGGAACCAATGTCCACCTCTGTGGTTTCCCCACAGCCCATGCCAATAAAGGCCATCAAAAGGCCTAGGGCATTGATTTTTATTATTGTGTTCATCTTATGGTGCTTGTATTAAAAAGGGCAGGATTGGAAATTGTAAAACGACTTAGGAATTAAAGCGCTTCATGATTTCTTTCCAGTCGGTGAAAATGATACCCTCTTCTTCAAAAAATTGCTTCATTTCCGGATCTGCAAACATTTCCGCTTCCCAAATCCTTTGCTGCCAGGATCCGGTGATGGTTTTCAATTGTTCGGTATCTGCGGAGGGATGAAAAATGATCTCTGTTAATCCCGGCTTGAGTGACCTGATCAAATCCTTAAAAACTTCCTTTTTCTCTTCATAGGTATCTGCCTTGGGAGCAGAAGTAAAAAAGTCCAGTTTGGGCAAGGTGTAGGTAGCCATAAAGTCTACCACCTCATCGGTAATGGGATAACCTCCTTGTCTAAAAATCTCAACCACTTCAGGCTTAGAAAGGTCAATGGCATTGGCCGGAATACCATATTCCATGGCCATTTTAAGGTAGACAATAGCATATTTGGG
>NZ_CAXBOC010000462.1:0-4511 GCF_963976465.1 uncultured Cyclobacterium sp.
AATTTTGAAAATTGGTTTGCTAACACCCCAGGATTAAAAGTTGTGGTTCCTTCAAATCCATATGATGCCAAAGGATTATTGAAGGCTTCCATTAGAGATAACAACCCGGTTATTTTCATGGAGTCAGAAGTAATGTATAGCGATAAGGGAGAAGTGCCAGAAAGTGAATATTTACTTCCTTTAGGGGTTGCAGAAATCAAAAGAAAAGGAGATGATGTTACCCTTGTTTCCTTTGGTAAAATGATGAAGGTAGCTATCCAAGCTGCTGATGAATTGGCAAAAGACAATATTCATGCAGAGGTTATAGATCTCAGAACAGTTAAACCAATCGATTACCCAACCGTTATTGCTTCTGTAAAGAAAACAAACAGATGTGTAATTGTGGAAGAAGCCAATCCTGTTGCGGCCTTGTCTTCAGATATTGCCTATAACATCCAAAAACAAGCTTTTGATTATCTTGATGCACCTGTTATACGTGTAAATTCTATGGACGTGCCATTGAGTTATTCCCCAACCTATATTGAAGCAACGCTTCCAAATGTGAAAAGGACAATTGATGCTGTGAAATCTGTTACTTATAAAAAGTAATCTTTTCCGGCTTACCTATATAAAAAAGCAGGGCTTAGGCCCTGCTTTTTTCATTATTAACCATTGAAAATAAAGATTTGGTGAAATAAAAAAGGCTGAAAAAAAATATTTTTCAGCCTTTTTTATTGTGTATATTTTTTAGGAGATCTACCTCCTTCTCATATTCCCTCCTAGGGCACCCAGTGCCTTTTGAGCACCACCCATTTTATTCATTTGTTTCATCATTTTTCTCATATCAGCAAATTGCTTCATAAGATTATTGACTTCTTGGATGGTTCGCCCACTTCCTTTAGCAATCCTTCTCCTTCGGCTTCCGTCTATAATCGAGGGGTTTCCTCTTTCATCCGGGGTCATACTTCGAATAATCGCTTCAATAGGAATAAAGGATTCGTCATCAATATCCAAACCTTTTATGGCTTTGCCCATGCCTGGAATCATACCCAAAAGGTCTTTGATATTTCCCATTTTTTTGATCTGATCAAGTTGAGAAAGAAAGTCATCAAAATCAAATTGATTTTTTCTAATTTTTGCATTAAGCCGTTTGGCTTCATCTTCATCAAATGATTGTTGAGCTTTTTCGACCAAGGAAACCACATCCCCCATACCCAAAATTCTTTGGGCCATACGATCGGGGTAAAACAGGTCAAGGTTTTCCATTTTCTCACCTGTTGAAATAAACTTAATAGGTTTATTGACAACATGGCGGATTGAAATAGCTGCACCACCCCTACTGTCACCATCTAATTTGGTAAGTACCACACCATCAAAGTCCAACCTCTCATCAAAGGTTTTGGCAGTATTGACAGCATCCTGACCGGTCATTGAATCAACTACGAATAATGTTTCTGAAGGATTCAAGCTTTCTTTCAAAGCAGAAATCTCATTCATCATGGCCTCATCCACTGCCAAACGGCCTGCTGTATCCACAATTACAGTCTTTTTACCTGTTTTCTTGGCGTATTCAATGGCATTTGATGAAATTTCTAAGGCATTTTGATTACCGGGCTCTGCATAAACTTCTATCCCAATTTGCTCCCCTAGGGTTTTTAATTGTTCAATTGCAGCAGGACGATAGATATCACAGGCCACCAATAAAACTTGACGACCTTGTTTTTTAAGATAAGTCCCTAGTTTTCCGGAAAAAGTGGTTTTACCAGAACCTTGCAAGCCGGAAATCAACACTACAGAAGGATCTCCCTTAAGATTGATTTCCTCCTTGGCTCCTCCCATCAACTTGGTCAGCTCTTCCTGAGTAATCTTAACCAACAACTGGCCTGGGGAAACAGCAATCAACACATCTCTTCCTAATGCCTCCTCTTTAATTTTGTCAGTAACCTCTTTGGCCACTTTATAATTTACATCAGCATCGATCAGTGCTCTCCGAATTTCCTTAACAGTGGTAGCTACATTAATTTCTGTAATCTTTCCTGTGCCTTTTAAGGTCTTAAAAGCTCTATCTAATTTAAAACTGAGATTATCGAACATGTCATTTTCGTTTAGAATCAACAAAAATAGAGATTTTTTTTAAGCATATACATCTAATACCCTAAAAGAATACGTTCCTTCATTAAAAGTTGTTTTTCTGATATAAATCATTAAAAAACCTAGCTTTTCATTATGAAAAGGCAAATTGTTGCATTTGACATACAAAAATACCCTGATCAGGGTATTTTATTGATCAAAAAAATGTTGTTACTTACAAACTCAAATCAAACAGTATCAAACAATTATCATTTAAACTACAAACAATTTAAATAATGATAAAGGACCAAACTCCGCTTTTTATTCCTATTGGAAACTTTTCTGACCATTGTAACAGCCTTGATGGAAGGAAACTAATGCCCTTGGTAAATCTTATTCAAGAAATGGAAATGAGATTTTATAAAATTGAAAAATTTCATGGAATTCATGATTTAAGCAGCACAACATTAAGTAGTATCGGTTTAAACGGAATTCATGTTAGATTACTAGACGCCGTATTAAAATTAAGGTTAGTCCCCCTCTTTGATTGGCTCTCTTGGAAGTCTGAAGCCGAAAGATTTTATCAAAACCCTTCCTCATTAAAAGACCAAGACACGGTTACTCTTGGCAAAATAATGACAGTTTTGCTGAGATCTCAAACTATTTATGGACCTACCTTTCTTGAGTCAAAAATAAAAGACAAATTTGTACTTTCCTTATTAAAAGCAATCGTTAATTCCTTAGACAAAACAAATCTATCCGCATATATTAACACAGATATTGTAGATTAACCCAATTTAACGCCAATATTATCTAATTTTAAATTAAAGTGAACTTTTTTCGCTTAACATCCCCTATTTTTTACTATTATTGGCCTTATAATTGTTGACACACTTTGATGAATGTCCAACCAACTCGCAAAACAATAGTGTTGACATAAATGTTGAAAAGAAATATTTAAAGTAAAGCAGTGTAATCCAAATGCGATTTATTTTCGTTATTATTAAATAAGAAATAAATCGCATTTATTAAGCCTTCATACTTATCAGTTAATGTATGAGCTTCAAAGAAACTGAAGCTCGATTTAATGCTTTCTCATTGAATCAAAACATGAATTAACCTGTTTTTATTGATGCAGTTTAACCCTGTTGCAAAAAGTAAATACCAGTTTAATTTGAAATAATTAGATTATAAAGTCCAAAATGACACTTCTAGGTAAAACCAGTGTTAATGAATATTACTAAAATAACCATTTCACATTTTAAAAATGTGCTCTTCATTTATTCTTTGTTGCTAGGTATTGGTTTTCATGCCAATTTAATGGCACAATCAAGTCCCCGTTTAGAAATTGAGAAACAAGATCCATCTTGTTCAGGAAATGGTCAAATCAAAGCATTGCTTCAAAATGTGGACAATGCGGGGAATTTGGTCTACAGCTTATTTCAACTTCCTAGTGAAAACCTTATAGCTAGTAACCAAAATGGGATCTTCGAAGGCCTTGGTGAAGGCTTATATAAAATAAGTGCAAACTATACAATTGATGATAATCCTCAAGAAACTTCCATTGAGGAAACTTTAAGTTCTGTTTTCAACCCACTTTCTTTCACCGTGATTTCAAATACGCTGTGCGAAAATGAATTGGGTAATATAGAAGTCGTCGTTAATGAAGGAGCTCCAGCATCGTTTGAATTATTAGGCCCTTCAGAAAGGAATCCACAAGAAAGTCCTGTTTTTGAAGACCTCTTGGCAGGGGCTTATACAATCATTGTAACGGATGAATGCGGAGATAGGCTTTCCCGATCCTTTGAGATTCAAAAAGCCACCTTTTTCATTGATGAAAATTTTCAGCAGTTTGAAAACACCCTCAAAAGTTGTAATGAAATTAATGTTGGGCACTTGGTAAAGTCCGTCGGCGCTAATATTTCTTACCCCCTACAAGTTACTTATTTGGTTCATACACCGGATGGAACTACCGAAGAAATTAACATAGAGATCAGTACAGGTGATCCGTCAGAAAACATTTTTTACAACACACTCCCGTTCTTCTATGACGAAGCATATACTTATGATTTAAAAATTACTGATAATTGCGGACAAATTTCCACTTTAGAGGGTAATTCTATAAATAGAAAATTGACAATTTCTAATGATTTATTATGGGGTGCTGGATCTTGTGGAAAAAGAAGACTTTCCATTAAACCATCCAATTTCACAGCTCCATTTACTATAAATTTTACTGAATTTCCCGATGGGTTTGACCCTGAAATTTTCAACACCCAATATCCGGGGCCTTTCACCGAAGAAAATATTTTTTTCGGATCAACAGAAATGCCTATTCCTACCGGCAATTATGCATTTACATTGGAAGACGCCTGTGGACATTCTGCAAGCATCTCCAAAGAACTATTGGACAAATTAAGTGGGCCTGGCGCTACTGTTTATAAAGGTTGTGGTCCTGACAT
>NZ_CAXBOC010000463.1:0-4509 GCF_963976465.1 uncultured Cyclobacterium sp.
CGGTCCTATTGTATCTTCAGGTCCATCCGAGGGTTTAGAGCCATCTCCCACATCTGAACGATCGTTTCCTGCAGCCCAAACAATGGTGTAATAGGGCTTGGCAAAGATCAGCTCATCTATCTGTCTGGATTTGGAAGAATAGTAACCAAATCGATAATCCTCTTGGCTACTTACTCCTTCATTTCCTGCCCAACTCCAATTCTGATTATTGTCCCTATACCAACCAATAAGGTTACCATAAGAATGATTGGACACCAAATGTCCGCCGGGGTTAAGCTCAGGGTCATAGCTGTTTTGGGTCATTTTAGATATATCAGCATCCCAATTGAATGCCCAACCTGTCGCTTCTGTTGCCATTCCTTTGGCATTTGGATTGTTCCCTGCCGCCAAAATAGTCCCTGTGACATGGGTCGCATGATTACTTATTTCCTCGGTAGAACCATCTAATTGGGTTACCCTATTCCCAAACTCATTGTGATTGGGTTTAGGTCTAGTTTGATCATAGACCCCAACGATCATGTCCCGACCGGTAAGTCCTAAATTTAGGCTTCCCCCCTCTTGCAATGCATCGGTTTCTGTGGCATTGGCAGCTTTTAGATTAAATGTAATAAAATATATGGGATGGGAAGTCTCATCTAAGTATTGAAAGGTAGCGGATTGATTATTGGCCAGATTGATCCGAAGTGGGATACCCATGGTCTTTGAAATGCGCTTCTTTTCATCATTAGTGAGGCTATGCCTGCCCACACTTTCCTGTAATTTTTGAAAAACATCGGATCGAACCTTTTGCATTCCCTCATTAGAAAATACCGGGTTTTGTCCATAGGACTCCCATGTTAATAAAAGAAAAATGACTAAAATGATACTCTTTCTCATCCGATTTGCTTTGTTTGATCGGTCACAAGGTTTTACAGAACCTCAATGCCTTTACTGTTTCACACAGTATTTCATCATTTTTTCCCCATCCTTCCACCAGCACAATACCAGGCATACCCGCTTAACCGCTAATGGCCAAGCCAAGGGCAAAGCGCTTAACCTTGCCCTAGAGGTTTAATCCTTTCTATATCCTTTGTCTGTATTTTTAACAAAGAACTCTTCTTTATCACTTCCATAACAATCAATTTCCCGAAGGGGTAAGGGTGGTAATACCACTCAGCTCGGCCACCTCATTTTCCCAACTAATCCTAATGGTTCCATCTGCATCTACCGTACCGGACCCTGTGAATACTGCTCTATCAAACACATTATCCGCTTGCTCTGTCATGGTTATTTCTCCACACAATTCTGAAAATACTGCAGGATTATCATTCTCTCCGTATAATTCAGAATAAACACCACCGGTGATGTCGGATATTCTATAGGTAAATGGCTCTAACTCTGTAATGGTTACTTGATAATTTACTGTTCCATAAGAACCTACAGTGACAGAAGTATAAATTCCGGCAAGGTCAGAAGGACACGAAAGCCTAATTTCTATCGTCAATTGGTGGTAATTGGTACTGATTTTAGTTTCACCTGCATCAATTATGGTCAATACAAGATCTGGTAGTTCATCACTTGCTAAATTTCCCGTAAGAATTTCTATCGGAACATCCACAAAGCTACTATTGGCCGGAATGGTAACTTTATTCGTTTCCAAATTGTAATGTACTCCTTCTATTGCCGTAGATGTAGGGTCCACGCCCAGCTCCACTTCAATTGGAGTATTGACCTGAGCCCCCACCAAGTTAATACGTATTTGCTCTTGGTCCACCTGGTTATCGCTGGACTTGGTTACAATTTTCTGAATGGCATTATTGGGTAATGAAGCCTCGTCAAATTCCACTTCCATCCCCTCCCAGAGGATATTAAAGCCTGAATCTTCCATGCAAGACAAATGACTTAAATAATTATAAGTGAGTCAAAATTCTCCTTTAGTTAGTAGCCGGGGTTTTGTTCCAGTTTTTCATTCAATGTAATTTCATCCAAAGGTATATTCGATAAAATACGATAATCTGTGTAGGGCACATCCAGAAATCCATCATGTTTGGTAATGTCCTTCCCATTTCTCTTCAGGTCAAACCAGCGGTGTCCTTCTAGAGCAAACTCCAATCTCCTTTCCAATAAGATGCGATTGAGCAATGCATCACCAGATAAGAGATTATCAATTGGGCCCAACCCTCGTCTGGAACGCAAGGCATTAATATCTGCCCGTGCTCCGGCTGGATTGGTTTCATGCCTTGCTTCTGCCCTTATTAAATAGAGTTCTGAAGCCCTTAAAATAGGTAGGTTTTCCAAAAAATCTCCTTTATAGCCAGTCCATTTCCTACTGGCATACACATCTCCTTCGATGCCCTCCCTAGTGGTTACTGACCAGCAGTTTTTTCGTACGTCTCCTTCTTCGTAGGCAGCCATCAAATCATCTGAAGCTCCAATAATAAACTGTGCTGCAGGCTCATTATCTGAAACTAGGGAGTTCAATGAGCTATTAACACCATCTCCACCTGACCAGTCTACGATTCTTAATTCTAATTCAAACAAGGATTCCGGGTGGGGCGCTCTGGAAAAACCTTGAACGTATTGGTCAGCTTCCAGCAAACCTTCACCATTGGTAAGTAGGCCCATAATCCTCATCGCATTAGATGCAGCCTCCTCTGCTTCTGCCATTTTCCCCCAGTATAAGTAAAGTCTGGCCAAGAGGGTTAATGCGGCTCCGGTATTCGCATAATATACTCCATCAGAACCGATAGGGACGTACCCCACCAAGGGAATGGCTTCCAATAGATCACTTTCTATTTGTTCGTATACTTCTTCAACTGTTGATCTCGACTGGTACTCATTGGCCTCAGAGGCTACTAAAGTTGGGGTTAATCTCATAATTGGCCCCAAATTGAACCCATTTACTTCCCTACCGGGTTCATATCCATAAACTCTGCACAGGTCAAAGTAAAAAAGTGCCCGCATAAAATAGGCATCTCCCTTAATAAATGACTTCACCTCTTCTTCTCCTGAGACCTCTTCATCATCAATCCCTTCGATAATCAGGTTCGCATCATTTATTCCTCCATAGACAGCCAGTCCCCAAATATTGATATGGTCCCTGTCACTATTGGCCTCTTCTCCCTGATACCTTCCTGTATTGGCTATAGTTTTTAAATTATCCGACAATATTTCGGGGGCAATCATCATGGTTTGGCCATAATATCCGAAACTGGTAGCCCTATTGTACATGGAATTGGCTACAGACTGGTAACCGGATACATCATTTAATGCAATCTCCGGCGTTAGACTTTGCCGAGGATTGGTAGTTAAATCAGTGCACCCAAATAAAAGAAACGCTACTCCCGAATAAACTATTTTATTTATAATCCTATCTAACATCTCAATTTCAAAAGGTTAAGTTGATACCTGCTGTCATTTGTTTGGAGCTAGGGTAAGTCCCATAAGTGGTTCCCAATGAATTCACCTCCGGGTCTAAACCGTTGTATTTGGTGAAGGTCCATAAGTTTATTCCCTGAACGTATACATTTACTTCTTCAATCTTGACTTTGTTCAATAAAGTTTTCGGTAAATTATAATTCAAAGTCACCTGCTTGAGTCTGATATAACTCCCGTCAGAAACAAGTCTGGTTGAGTTCTGTTGGTAACCTGAATGACCGGGTATACGCCCTCCCTCATAAGGAATAGGTACATTGGTTATTTGTCCCGGCTCCCGCCAAAAATACAATTGATCTATCGTTTGGTTGTCCTGTCCGAGGGACCCTGCTTGGGCCAAGTTATATAAATCCTGGTTGAAAGCTATATTTCCAAATTGGTATTGGAAAAAGACTTCTAAACTCACCGGCCCATATCTAAAAGTATTAGAAAGCCCTCCGGAGGTCCATGGCAAGGTACTCCCCAGGTACTTCAAGTCATCATCTGTAACCAAGTAGGTATATTCACCATTTTCATCATAGTACATTGGGGAACCATTGGCCGGGTTTACTCCTGCATACTCATACCCATATAAAAAGGAAATGGGTTTTCCGACAATCAAGTCATTCCCTATCCTGTCTAAGCCTTCGTAAAGTTCTAGCAATTCATTGGAGAAGATAGATGTGTTGAAACCTGTGGACCATCTGAACTTACCTATGATCAAATTAGTGGTCTGCATATCAAAATCTATTCCTTGATTACGTAGTTTCCCTGCATTTCTTGTGATGCTTCCAAAGCCTGAATCCAAAGGTAGTCTGGTATCAAAAAGCAGCTTCCGGGAATCCTTTCTCCAAGCATCCAAGGTTACAATTATTCTTCCATTAAATAGGGTTGCATCTACGCCTAAATTGGTGGATACAGATTCTTCCCAAGTTAACAAGTCATTACCCAGTTGAACAAAACTTAAAGCTCCTCCGCCCAGGTATTGTCCTGCTGTACTAAGCAAGGTTCTAGATTCAAAATTGCCAATACTTGAATTACCCGTGACACCGTAAGATGCCCTTACCCTTAGGTTATCCACCCAATCAGCATTCTTCATAAAAGGTTCTGAAGAAA
>NZ_CAXBOC010000464.1:0-4500 GCF_963976465.1 uncultured Cyclobacterium sp.
CATCCAGCCCGGCTTTTTTTGCCGTATATTTCTTCACATAATTATGGTTGGCAACTATCGCTTTTACCGGTACCTTAGGTGTCATACACCCGGAAGAGGTATGAACATATGCCAAGTAGTAAGTAGTCGTTGCGGAGATCGTAGGTGTGGTGAAACTTTTGGATGTCCCTAGTTGAGTGCTTTGGTCGGAAGCAAACCATCGGTATTCAAAACCTGCAGGAGCAGGAGACGCTGTAAGTTCTACTGAACCGCTCTCAAAGCGTGAGACATTTACTGCTGAAGCTTCTATTTCCTCACAAGGGTTTATGTTGGGTACCCGTATTGGTAGGTTGTCATTAAAATTCCCATCAAAGGTCATGAACTGATAGGTCAAAATAAAAGAACCGGCTGAGTTGAAGGTTATGCTTATGGAATTATAGGTCTCATAATTGATCGTTGCATCAGGAACAGACCACATACTTCCAATCCCATTGTTTGGATATACCATAGTGGAACCATTCCAGAAATTAACTTCAAATAGGGCTGTTTCACCTATACTAACAGTAGTCGGGCCAATTATTTGAACCTGAGTGACCTCTTGGCCAAATACATATTGCCCGTATACACAGATTAAAAGTGAAAAGACATAAGGCTTCATTTTGCATCCTTCTTAGTAAAATACAACTCATGGATTTGTCCACGACGCGCCTTCATTGGTATCAATAAAATCCCATCTTTTCCGTTAACTCGAATGGAATAACTGGTCTTTATTCCATTGATCTCAATAGCTAACTGCGATGTACCTTCAATTTCCCATTTACCGTTGACAATATTCTGTCTTTTACCCATTACCCATTGGGCAGTAAAAATCCCGTCCTCTGAAAAAATAAATGACCTGGACTTAATGGCTTGTTTCATTGCTTCTGATTCAGCCGTTTTGGTCATTGAATCTTTTGCCGAAATGCCGTAATTTATTGCTGACAGCTGATTTACAGAATCCGTTTGCCAATATCCAATTAGGTTTTGGGCATCAATTGCCTCTATCTTTTGTGCAGCTACAGGACTTACAGCGATAAGAAAAACTACTAGAATAAATAAGATTAATTTTTCCATCGCACCTACACTTTAAGGGTTCAATCCACTTGTTTGATAGTTGTACTCGTAAAGTTTTTTTAATTGACCTTGATCATCTCTGATTGCTTTAAGCCGCCCCATTGCGTCATATTCATAATAAAAGGTATAATTTCTGGCATCTGTCTTAGATGTCAGCCCAACCAAAGGATCATAGGTATAGGTGGTCATTCCGGCACCTATTGGGTGTAGCCGTAATTCATCCAAATGCAAACCGCTTCCTTCAATGGTAAGCCTATTTTCCGTAACTATCCTTTGAATTAACTTCCATTTATTGTCTAATTCCTCTGTCTGCCCCATAAACTCCCAATTCGCAGAACCATTGACCCCTTTCACCCAAAATGTAAGTAAGTATTTTTCATCGGAACTGGCTCCAATTCCTGATTTGGAAATACTTCCGGTTTCCAAATCATAATATTTACTACCTGTTCTCGAGTCAATAGAAGAAACGGAGTTGCCACTATAAGTCCACCCTCCTTTCTCTTGCGTTTCAAATGATGTGTAAGAAATTTGATCAGGACGGGAGTTAAGCACCTCACATACCGGTAATTTTTCAGTAGAATCCCATAGAATTGCCCTATTATTTTGACCTAACTCTTCTATTTGGTTAATATTAAATGCTTGATCGTAGCCAAGTTTGGTCTTTTTTACAAAAGACTCATGAAATGAAATTCCGTCTACTGAGTGGGGAAAATTTTTTATTGGAGCATCTGTTTCTAGATGTAGAATTTCATCCAATAAAACCTCTCCTGATTTAATTTTCCATTTTCTTGCCTGCCCACTAATTACCCCATTTTTCACAGATTTAACCGATTCTATTGGATCACTAATCATATTTTTGTTTAACAATGCATTAATCTCTTGAGAGGGCTTTTCATACTCCAAAGGGTACTTATACTCTTCACTTTCAAATCCCCAATTAGAATTGACTACCGTTCGACTTTGAAGTTGATGAAATGCATTGTATTGATAAGAGCGTTCAACCGCTAATTCGGCTTCGCCCGAATATAATTTATCCATTTCATAGGCCGGTTTAAAAGATTCAGACGTTATGGTAAAAGCTGTAGATTCTTCTAATGTTACTAGAAGAAATTGAGGAACAAATGAACTTCTATCAAAAGTTAACACAACTGTTATAAAAGGAAACGATTGCCACACCTTTACTGGTTTTCCTGAGACAAGGGTCTGGTAACCAAGTATCCTGTTATTTTTGACAATGTTCTCTAAATCATCCTTCTGGGTTGTAGAAATCAACTTACCTCTTTTATGCTCAAAACTCTTTTTAGCTACCAATGGCATTTCATAAGGATTACTCTGTAAACCTATTTGATCAGGATAGTCATAAAAGGAAGAAAACTCGTACACTGACTCTCCCATACCTTCTATTTTATCCACAACCCTTTGATAACCTATAGGACGATTTTGAGTCATTGAAATAGGAAAAGCTGAATGAGAGTAAGCTTTAACTCCGGTAGCGAAATAACCAGAGGTTTTATTACCGGATGTAAACGAAACATGGTATTTAAAATCACTACCAGCAACACCGGACGAAAGCTCACTATTTCCTTCTTGGGTATATTCAAATTTCTTTACGATGGGTGGATTAAATTTGTCAACATCATGAATTTCAGCAATACGTATTCCACCTCCTATTTTTTTTGTTATTGAACCTTCTTCCAAAAGCCTGTATTTTAACTTGACTCTGACATCTATTTCTCCGGTATATTGAGGTATATATTTTGTGAGATCGAAGGTTCCTGTAAAATTGAAGTTCCAAGGAGTTAGCACAGAAGCGCAAGGTTCGATATTGTTGCCATAGGCAACCCCATCTGTACTGCATTCATACCACAGCTGAACTTGTGCTAAAGAATTGAAAGTTACTGAAGACGCTATAGATGAATCGATATAGTTCCATGCAGACCATCCATCCTCTGCCAGGGGATTCTCATTAATAAAACTATAGTCATTGGGCTCATAAAAAAACTGTCTGCTCCCACCTGTGGGCCAAGTGATTTTATTTAAAACCCCATATTTCATTTTTTCACTATCAGGATCTTTATTAATTCCAGGATAAGTCTTGTCTTGAAAAGTTTGGGAAGAAAATGAAAAAGTTGGAATCAATCCGGTACCAATATTACGTGCCCCATTAAAATATCCCCAATGGTCAGTATCTCTACTACTATACCCGGGTAGCAAGTGCATGTTGTTATATTCAAAAGAATAAACTTGATCCTTGTCTACAATTAATTTTTTCAGTGTTAATCTTTGGTTGGGCTTGTCGATAAATTCAAGAGCAAACCTTCTTTTAATCTCATTTTGATTGTTCTTTAACAATATAGAATCTAATTTGAATGAAGAAAACGAATACTGCATGGCAGGGTGGGGCAAATCATTTCGAACTGAAGTAAAAAACTCAAGTCTTCCATTCTCAAAAACTATCCTTTTTAAATTATGCCTGTAATTTCTACTTATCGTTTGACCTCTATTCTGAGGAAAGCCTCCCATATGTGTCAAACTCCCATTACCAAGAAAAATATTACTTCCATGATAGGTATAATAACCAATTGCGATGGACTGGTATTCATAGAGAGATGATGAGGTATCAAAGTTTGAATAATCATACTCAAAAAGAATTTCATTTTTTAAATTAGGAGACACGATTTTTGTAAGGTACCAGCTTGTGACTATATCTTTTACATCCCCAGAACTACCTTTTTGGTTGAACGTTGCTAATTCTGATTTTGATAATTCCAATTCTTCAAAATAATAAATCACCCCATTTTCATCTGTAATTTTCCACTTTTTAAAACCACTAAAACGGAACATAACAGAACCGAAGTTTTTGAAGATAGAACCTTTATCCACCAATTCAATTTTGATATTGGCATAGGGAAGAGTTCTTATTCCTCCATCATTATCAAAAAAGAACTTTCCTGATTTTCCATTAAAATTATAATAAAACATATCGGGCATTCCATCTACAAGCCCTACTCTTTGACTTTCTAAATAATTTTCTGATGGATTAGGCCAATTGTCTTTTAATAAATGTCCTGTATAGTAAAAACCAATAGATTCTTCATCATCATTTATTCCTCCAATTGCTCTCGTGATAACACCTCCTACATTTAAAGACCAACCGGAGCCCACCCAGTTGGGAAATTCATTGACTTTGACCCCTCCTGCAAAATAGGACAAATCAATATTGGTATAAAGCTCTTTTGAATCAACAGTATACAAAGGAATTCTAATATCAGGAATGCCGGTATAATGATTAACAGTGGAAGGAGTATATTTTACTAATGAATAGGCATTAGGTGATGGAAAAGTTACATGTTGATCTTGAGAAAAGCCATAATTATTTACTGTTAAACAGAAAATAAAAATAAAAAA
>NZ_CAXBOC010000465.1:0-4492 GCF_963976465.1 uncultured Cyclobacterium sp.
AGAACAGGAGTTGCTACTTCTGCCCCAAGGGCCAATCTAGACTTAATAATGGGCACCCTCAAATTTGCCCCCAAAATGGAATCTATACTGGCTAGTGAAAATGTTCAAAACCATAAGCCAGACCCAGAAGTTTACCTTACGTCGGCAAAATTACTGAATGTGAATCCCGAAAACTGTTTGGTCTTTGAGGATTCTTTTTCAGGAGTTACTGCCGCAATAAATGCCGGAATGAAAGTGATAGGGGTACTTTCTTCACATAAGCAAGAAGAATTACCTCCATGCCAATTGTACATCAACGATTATTCTGAAATCAACCTTGAGACTGTGTGGGAACTTATGAATTAAAAATTGCTATTAAGCTTAGCACATTTAATATTAATATTATTTAAAAAAACAGCACCACTAATTATATAAAGCCATGTTAAGAAGACCAAGAAGAAATAGGAAGTCTCCTGCTATACGTGCTTTGGTGGAAGAAACAAGACTATCTGTCAAAGATTTAATTCTTCCACTATTTTTAATTGACGGAATCAACCAAAAGGTACCTGTAAAATCCATGCCGGGAATTTTCAGGTACTCTTTGGATCAAATGCTTCTAGAAATTGAAAGTTGCCTGAGATTAGGCATCACTACCTTTGATATATTCCCTGCTTATTCGGAAGAAAAAAAGGATCGTTGGGCAACCGAAAGCTATAATGAAGATACCTTTTACCTTAAAGCCCTTTTCACCATCAAGCAAACCTTCCCTGAGGCATGTGTAATGACAGACGTAGCCATGGACCCCTACAGTATTGATGGGCACGACGGACTGGTTGAAGATGGAAAAATACTCAATGACGAAACCCTTGAAGTTCTAGGAAAAATGAGCTTGGCACAAGCCAGAGCAGGAGCCGATATTATTGGCCCATCAGACATGATGGATGGACGAATCGGGTATTTAAGAAGATTACTTGATGAGAATGGCTTTCAAGATGTCTCCCTTATGTCTTATACAGCAAAATATGCAAGTGCTTTTTATAACCCGTTTAGAGATGCATTAGACTCTGCCCCAAAAGCCGGTGATAAAAAAACCTACCAAATGGATCCATCCAATAGCCAAGAAGCATTAATAGAGGGCCAATTGGATTTTGAAGAAGGGGCAGATTTCTTAATGGTCAAGCCTGCTTTGGCTTATTTGGACATAATCAAGCTCCTTCATGACAATTTCCCTTTACCGATAGCTGCTTATAATGTGAGTGGAGAATATGCAATGATCAAAGCATCTGCTGCCAATGGCTGGCTAGACGGAGAAAGAGCCATGACTGAATCATTACTTAGTATAAAAAGAGCCGGTGCTAAAGTTATACTAACTTACTTCGCAAAAGAATTCGCTCTTTTACAAGAATGAACGTCACTACAAAATCTTTAACAACTATCAATCTTTATTGCAAAACAAATCAAAATTCATTGTTTTTGATATTTAAAAGTTAATTTTCATATCTTTTTTATAAAAAAAATGAAAATAAATTAATTGTTGAAATAATACAATTATTTTTCTTCCTCCAAAAATTATTCAAGCCATCACTAATTTAAAATAAGTGATGGCTTTTTTTATTTATATTGAATTTATACCTGATGTTTAGGGATAATTACAGAATATAAATTTACTTAAATCGATTAATGCAAATTTTTATTACTGATTTTAAAAGGATGTATTTTTAACCCTTTTATACATTTTTAAATACAATAATCCTGTTTTTAAGTGTTTATTACACCTGACTTTTGTGTTTTTTACACATATCTTCATTTTTATAGTTGTTTTTTTGACTAGTAATTACCTAAATTTGTCTCAAATAAAATTATAAGTGAAAGTTTAACCTGTAACCCTTTAATTCTAGGTTTCTTATGAAAAACATTTTACCTCCTTTATTACAAGTCAGTTCTAGTGGAATTGACTATGCCGATGCAATCACTCAGAATCTCCTTACAGCAAACAACGTATGGATGATGCTAGCCACGGCACTTGTATTCATTATGCACCTCGGTTTTGCTGGTGTAGAAGCTGGCTTTGGTCAAGCTAAAAACACAGTGAATATTCTTTTCAAAAACACTGTTACTCCTATAATAGGTGTATTGTCTTATGGCTTACTCGGATTTTTTCTAATGTATCCCGGATTTGACGTACCAGGTTGGTTTGGATTTGATGGGGCCGGTTGGAGCATGTTCTGGTTTAACCCCGGAAGTGTAGATGTAAGTGCTGACTATGCGGATGCCGGCTACACTTACTGGACGGATTTCCTTTTCCAAGCCATGTTTGCAGCTACTGCCGCTACTATCGTATCGGGAGCTATTGCTGAGAGGGTTAAACTTTGGTCTTATTTAATCTTCACGGTAATTTTTGTAGGTTTAGTATACCCAATCATCGGAAGCTGGAAATGGGGCGGAGGCGCCTTAGATGCCATGGGCTTTTACGATTTCGCAGGCTCCACACTGGTTCACTCAGTAGGTGGATGGGGTGCTTTGGCAGGTGTGATTATGGTAGGACCTCGTATCGGTAAATATGTAAACGGTAAAACTATTGAAAAGCCTGGATCTAGTGTTCCTTTGGCAGTAATCGGTGTATTCTTGCTTTGGTTAGGTTGGTTTGGTTTTAATGGTGGATCTGTACTTTCTGCTGACCCGGGATTGGTATCATTTGTACTTGTTACTACATCGCTTGCAGCTTGTGCGGGCGGGCTTGGTGGTTTCTTCGCTGCTTATATTGCCTTTAAGCGACTTGACCTAGGAATGGTATTGAATGGAATCTTGGCCGGATTGGTTGGTATCACGGCCGGAGCAGACGTGATCAACCCAATATTTGCACTTTTAGTAGGTTTTATTGCCGGTATATTGGTGGTATTGTCTGCCATACTTTTGGATAAATTAAAACTTGATGATGTAGTAGGTGCTGTATCTGTTCACCTAACCTGTGGGGTTTGGGGAACCTTAGCCGTAGGTATCTTTTCCACCAACCCAGAGCACTCCATACTAACACAATTGGCAGGAATCGCTATATGCGGTGTAGTCGCCTTCTTTTCTGCCCTTGCCATCTTCTTCGTATTGAAGAAAACCATTGGAGTAAGAGTATCTGAAGAACATGAAATATCTGGACTGGACAGTCACGAGCATGGTATCAGAGGTTACACCATCATCTACGACGAATAAATCAAATTAGGACTAGACTATATTAATTAAGGGTCCTGCCGTTTCTAAAAAATTGCAGGGCCCTTCAAACTATCCCATTTCCCAAATTTAATCAAAAACAAAATGAAAAAATTATTTACTATCTTAACTGTACTTTTTTTAATTCCTGTAACATTCATTCTTGCTCAAGAGGAACAAGAAATGCCATCAAAATTTTCTCTTTCAGGATCAGTTGACGCTTATTTCAGAAGCAATCTTAACGCACCCAACAAGGGAGATGCTGCCCAAGCACCAGCCACCTCATTTGCAAACCTTCCTGGCTTTTCCCTAGGAATGGCCAATATAATTGCCACTTATGAAGGTGAAAAGGTAGGATTTGTAGCCGACTTGGTATTTGGGCCAAGAGGCGAAGATGCCGTTTTTGGTTCTCCAATGTACACAGGAGGAATGGCAGGAAGTTCTCAGATCGTCAATCAACTCTACATGTATTACAATGTGAGTGATGCAGTAACGCTTACCATGGGAAACTTTAACACCTATTTGGGTTACGAGGTAATTTCTCCAACAGGAAACTTCAATTATTCCACATCTTATATGTTTTCATATGGGCCATTCTCTCATACAGGTCTAAAAGCAGATTTTCAACTATCTGACAACTGGTCTTTTATGGCTGCTATAATGAACCCTACTGACATGACCGAATTTAACTTTAACGGATCATATACATTGGGTGGCCAATTGGCTTATGCTACTGATGCCGGAGGCACCTATCTAAATGTATTGTATGGAGATCAGGATGGCAAACTTGACATGAACACTTTATCAGCTTTTGGCAATAGTTCAATGGGAAACACCTTCCAAATAGACCTTACCGCTGGTTATGATGTTACAGAATCAATGTATATAGGACTAAACACCACTTATAACACTACCGCCGCCGGACAAATGTATAACGGCTCTTCAATTCAGGATGCCTCAGGAGATGGTTATGGTTTCTACGGTGTTGCCGGTTACCTACAATTCGCCACTTCTGATAAATTTTCCATTGGAGCAAGAGGGGAATATTTCAAAGTATTCAATGATGGACTGGATGGCGTAGTTGGTTTAAACGGCGTGGGTGATGGCAGAGTAGTAGCTGGCACCCTTTCAGGTAACATCAAGATTACCGACAACTTCACTATTATTCCAGAAACTAGGCTAGATATGATGTCTGATGATTTCTTTATCAACAATGATTATCAAAGCTCTAAAAATTTAGCTTCATTCTTGGTAGCTGGTGTCTTTTCGTTCTAAAAATTTACCATAATCAAAAATTAAAAAGCCATAGTGA
>NZ_CAXBOC010000466.1:0-4474 GCF_963976465.1 uncultured Cyclobacterium sp.
ATTGGATGGTTGGTATTGGCTTCCACAGAAGCTGCCAACTCTGTCCAATCGGCAGAAGCATTGGGAAGACTTTCCACTTTTTCAACGGAGAAAATTCCACTTGTCAAAGTACCTGTTTTGTCAAACAAAACGGTATTGATACTAGTAATGCTATCCAAAAAATTGGATCCTTTGAATAAAATCCCTTTTCTGGAAGCCGCACCTATCCCTCCAAAATAACCTAAAGGAATAGAAATTACCAAAGCACAAGGACAGGAAATTACCAGGAATACCAATGCCCGATAGAGCCAATCTTTGAATGAATAATCTTCTAATATAAAATACGGAACAATGACCAAAGCAAGGGCCATATAAGTGACAATAGGTGTATAGACTTTAGCAAATTTGCGAATAAATTGTTCCGTTTTTGCTTTCTTTGATGTGGCTTCTTGTACGGTAGAAATAATCCTTTGTAAAGAACTATCTTTAAAAGGCCTCAATACACGTAAACTTATTAAATCCTGAAGGTTAACCATACCAGCCAAAACCTCGTCCCCTTTTTTGATTTCTGAAGGCAAACTTTCACCTGTAAGTGCTGCAGTATTGAAAGTTCCCCCATTACTTAACAATTGGGCATCCAAAGGAACCTTTTCCCCGGCCCTGACTTCTATTATTTCCCCGGACGCTACATCTTCAGGTTTAACCAAGCTAGAATTTCCGGCTTTAATTACCCGAGCACGCTCAGGCCTGATGTCCAAAAGTGCCTGAATATTGCCCTTTGCTTTGCTTACTGCACGGTGTTGAAGTAACTCACCAATGGTATAAAAAAGCATCACAGCCACTCCTTCTGGATATTCTCCTATGGCAAAAGCGCCAATGGTTGCTATTCCCATCAAAAAGAATTCAGTGAAAACCTCTCCTTTGCGTATAAGTTTCCATGCGGTTTTCAATACCGGAAACCCTACAAATGAATAGGCTAAAAGGTAAATAAACAACCAACCATTGACACCTAACACATTAAAAGGAATCTGCTCTTCGGCCAAAATGGCCGTGAATAATATTACAAAGCAAAGAACACTGGGAATCCATGTGGATTGCCAAAAGCTTCGTTTTGAATTTTTTGGGTTGGTTTCTGCCCCACAACCACTTTCACTTTCGCAACAAGAATGATCTACTGATTTAGGTGCCATTGATTCATGATTCAGTTTTTTCAAAGGTACATTAAATCAAGATGCATTTTATTTGCAAAGTTAATTCTGCATGAAAGACTGGTAGTGTTTGTGCTAATCATTACTGAATTGTCACTAAAACCGATTAAATTAAGATAGTTGTTTTAAAAAATTTAAATAAAGACAATCTATAAAATACCTCAATAAAAATTTATAGACTAATTATAGAATAAGAAAATTAAAAATATTAAGATAAAATAGGTCATTTTTTCTACATTAAGTCCGAGTTGAATGATTCTATTCGGCAGTGAAGTAGGCGCTTTAATGCAGGAATTAATTTATCATAAGAAACACCTATCCTGATAAGGATATTGAAATTAATAGAATTTAACACCAATATTTATATTATAAATAATTGTAAACTACAAATTGTTTTAATACATTAGTTTATTAACGATAACTTGCTTATTTTCAATGTATCAAGTAGCACTACACAACATATTCACATAATTAAAATAAATATTACCATACAAATAATTGGGTGTAAAAATTTTCATTAAAATATATAATTTTAACTTAAAATAATTAATATGTAAAAAGATTATAGTTTGACAATATAGCCTTGTTTATAATTTAATTTGCCCAATATTCCCCTATTAACCTAAAAATATTTTACCCTAATGGTAAATGAAGAAGACAGATTAAAAGAACTTGATTCATATCAAGTGGTAGATACAACTCCGATAAAAGAACTGGATGAGTTGGCTAATATTGCAAAATTAATCTGTGATGTTCCATTTTCCTTTATAACAATTATAGACAAGGATGCGCAATGGTTAACAGTAAATTCCGGGCTAAACTTCAACAAAACCAGTAGAAAAGATTCTTTCTGTCAATACGCCCTCAATAATCCTAATGAGGTAATGATTGTCAATGATCTAACCAAAGACACGCGGTTTAAAGACAATTCATTTCTTCAAGGAAATCCAAAAATCCGTTTTTATGCCGGTGCACCCCTGGCAACACCAAGTGGAAATGTATTGGGTACATTGTGTGTTTTGGACCAAAAACCCCGGGAAATTTCAACCAATCATAGGAAAGCATTATTGGCCTTGGCAAAAAAAGCCATGGACCACCTCAACCATAGAAAACTAATTCTGGAACAACGGAATAAGATTGAATCCAATGCGGAAGAGTTAAAAAGGCTTACAGACAATGTACCAATCGGAATCTTTTTATTAAAAAAAGATGCTCAAGGTAAGTTAAGCTTTGAGTTTTTAAACAAGGGCTTTAAACATTTACAATTAGGCATAAGCTATGATAAATTACAAAGCTCTCCTGAATTAGGTTTTGCTTTGGTACACCCTGAAGACAAGGAAAACCTTAGAAAAAATTTATCGAATTCTTTCAATACCTTGAAACCGCTGTATACAGAATACCGCTTCAAATCAAAAGAAGAATATAGATGGCATTTTGTGACTGCCCAGGCAAAGAAAACAAAGGATGGAAGTGTATTATTGTACGGATGTTTTCAAGACATAAACAACCGTGTGGAACTGGAAAAAGCAATGGAACAAATATCCTTTGATATTTCTCATGTATTGAGGAAACCGGTTACCAGTCTTTTAGGGTTGACGGAATTGATCATACCGAAAAGGTAATTAAAAAGGCAGAGTTACGTGAATATGTGGAGCAAATAAAATCAGTATCTTTGGAACTGGACAGTTTTACACGCGAGTTGTACACCATTTACAACGAAAAAAGAAAAAAATTCAACACGCTGAAGAAATAAAAAAACCCTGCCAATTGGCAGGGTTTCCATTAATTAATGAGGGGGCTTGTTTAGTTTTTTGACAAATAAGAAGCCACACCTTCTCTGGTTGCGCTCATTGCCTCTTTACCTTCTTCCCAGTTTGCAGGACAAACTTCACCATATTTTTCAACATGTCTTAAAGCATCAATTAGACGCAACATTTCGTCGATATTTCTTCCCAAAGGAAGGTCGTTTACCGTTTCATGTCTAACTGTTCCTTCTTTATCTATAAGGAAAGTAGCTCTGTAGGCCACTGGTAAACCTTGATAAGTAAGTTCTCCTTCTTCATTGTAGTTCCAGTCACCTGCAAGGACACCAAAGTTATGGGCTACAGTTTTTACCGGATCTGCAATGATCGGATAAGTTACTCCTTGGATTCCACCTTCTGCTTTTGGTGTGTTTAACCATGCAAGATGAGATTCTTCTGTATCACAAGAAGCGCCAATTACCGCAACGCCTCTTTTCTCAAATTCTTCCAATTTCTCTTGGAATGCAAGAATTTCAGTAGGACATACAAATGTGAAATCTTTTGGATAGAAAAAGAAAATAACATCTTTTTTACCGATGAATTGCTCTAAAGAGAAATCTTCCACTATTTCTTCTCCATCAATTACAGCAGGTACGCTAAATAAAGGTGCTTTTTTTCCAACTAATGACATAAAATAAAATTTAATTGTTTATAGATAATTTAATGATATTAAAAGAAATTTATTTTGTTTTTCCCTTAATTACCAACGATACTTCTTCAACCTCAAAACCATCAATTTGGTTCTCTTTAAAAAAAGTATGTAGCAATTCCTCCAAATCAGGGTTTTTATAATCTCGAATGTCACTGCTATCGTTACAATATAGATGACTGTGCGTCTCCATTACAGGATCGAATCGCATCAAACCCTGGTCATCCCTGAATTTTTGCAAAATCCCTGCATTTACAAAGCTTTCTAAGGTTTTGTAAACTGTACCCATTGAGATACTTGGATTCTCTTCAGTAATCTGATTGTAAACCATTTCAGCAGTAGGATGATCTTGAGAATTACACAAAGAACGATAAATCACCAATCGTTGGTGAGTAAATTTCATGCCCTTTGAAGTAATCTTCTCCTTTAGTCTATCAACATTCATTTTTAGATAGGAATAATTCCTGTTTAGGATTCATTGTGCAAAGGTAGGGAATATTTTATGAAATTCATATGTATAGTGCATTGATTTCCGTAATTTAACCTTTTAATAATCTAACCACATCCTATTAAACCCTGCGGAACGCAGACAAAATACAGAAACTGATCGTTTTATGATAAAAGTATTGTTTATATGCTTAGGTAACATTTGCCGCTCACCATTGGCCGAGGCGCTTTTCAATCATAAAATCAAAGAAAAAGGTTATGAAAATTTTCTTAGTTGTGATAGCTGCGGAACTTCAGATTATCACATAGGAGAATTGCCGGATGAGAGGACCATGGCCTCAGCTTCAAAAAACGGCATCAAAATATGCCACCGTGGAAGACAGCTTAAC
>NZ_CAXBOC010000467.1:0-4406 GCF_963976465.1 uncultured Cyclobacterium sp.
TTTAGGGGACAGACATATTCTTGAAATAGAAGGCGAGAATGCAAAATTGACCTACGTTGATGCAAAAATAAACCCAAACAGACGCTTCTTTTCTGTTTTAAATCCAAACTGGAACTTGATGGGGCAAGCAATAGTGCCGTTCCATTCAGAATGGGGAGCTCCTTATGGTACAGAGAAAGTCACGCTCCAGCCCGGGAAATTCATTGAAATTGAAGTGGTATGCACAGATATTTCTGTGGCTTGGGTAGATAATCCGGATGCAGGGTTACTCGAAATATACGTTGATGAGCAACTTATGAAGACGCAAGCTTGTAATATTGGCTTTACCGATACTGACAAAAAGGTCAATTACCTGGAAAATCGCAAAGGTATATTGGGTTTAGGTTTTGGTTTGCATAAAGTTCGCATACAGGCAAAAGAGTCAGCAGTAGATGTATTGAGCCTTTTCACCTATGATTCTCGTTCAAATCTAAATGCTGAATGTAGGCTAACCGGGTTGGCTGTTGGCGGAGAGAGGCTAAAATTCACAAGACCTTTTAAAACCAGACCATTGGTAATATGTTCAGGCGATTTATCTGTAGACACCGAAGACATTTCTAGTACTGAGGTCAGGTTTTCAGGGTCAAATGGAAGTTATATTATCATTGGTGAATGATTGGTAATGCTTAATTGAATTCGCTTTAAAGAGCTCAGCATAAGGTTTTGGCGGTATAGGTGTTTTTTTGCATCAATACTGCCAAATCCCCTTCCTAAATTTTTCTCTAGTCTAAGGGGGTAAACCAAAGGCTATTTCAATTTTAGGGTTTAACTACAGACTTCCAGTTTAACGTACGCTAATCTACCTCTCCCATGCAGACCAGCCTTCATCATGGGTCAAATAGGCACGTCTACCGAATTCCAGCGGTGCAACTCCTACCTCAAAAGCACCCAAGTCCGGAGCCTTCCCCTTAAAATCCTTATTGAATCCCGGAATTTCGATGCCGCTATCAATCAATGGGTTGCGAATTTGTACCACAGGGTCTGTTATATTTCTTTTGACATCACCGAATTGATAAGGCTTTCGTCCCCAGATGATAGAATTAATTCGGGATCGAGGAAAATATTCCAAAGAATACGAAGTCCTGTAGAGTCTGGTTCCGGAAGGTGTGGTACTGAATCCAATTCTGTTTGTTTCTTTGGCCACTCCCTTTGATAGACCTGAAAAATAATCGTAGTCGTAATCACTGTTGTCAACCGTCTCGCGGTCAGCTGCCAGTCTTCCGGGTACATCAAAAATATTATTTCGTGTGACTGTGTTGGAAATCCCATGACCTGAAAAGGCATGAGTAACACCCATTGGTTGTACAACTGTATTATGAAATACATATCTTCGGCCTCCGGCAAATGGTTCACGCTCTCCGGTTTTAAGAAAGGCTCCTCCACTGGAATTTCGATGACCTACCCTGCTTTCTCCAACTACATTTCTATAAATATATATTGGCCCTTGGGTAGTAGAAGCCGTAGCGATACCATTGAAAAATTGATGGGCATAATTACCAAATACCCGAACATTCATATTGGCTCCTTCGACTTCAATGGCATCGTCCCATACACTGCGGATCAAATTCCCGTATATATCTGAGTCCCGGTTCATATTGCCCACATTGGAATAATTTGCCCCACCGCCGATAGCATCATTGAATCCATGATCCTCTGTAGATAGAATATCGTTGTAACGAATCACATTCCCACCCAGACTTTGTCGAATGGTGATACCTTGAGGGCCTGCCGGGTGTCCCGTTTCCCAATCGTTTGAGGCACCCCTTGGGTCTTCAATCAGGTTTCTTTGAATGGTCAAATTCCATGTGCCATTTTCTGCGTTAATCCCACTATCCGTACTTCCTTCTAAATTTCCGTAGGTGATAGGGCCGCCTATCCTGCCCCAAAAAGTGATGTAACACTGTTCGATAACAATATCATGTCTGTTTTCTTTGATACGAATGCCATCTACTTTCGCATTGCGGATTTCTATTCCACGGACAATCACATAGTCAGCATCAATTTGTATCCCTTCATTGCCTACATTGCCCATATTGAGCAAGGACTGACTGTTCTTAGGTACCGTTACGAGATGATAACCTTCCGGTGTGCCCGACTCTGTAATTAGGATGGGCTCTGTCGACTCCCCTTCCGAGAGGTGGGTTATTTTTCCAATTGGAAATTGATCATTTCTAGTGGTGAACCTTATGGCTGTTTTAGCCTGATCATTGGATAGTTCTACTTGATAGTCGGTGTTTGGGTCAAGACCAATAATACTCCCCCGGTATTGCCCATCTCTTTCATCAAAGACCAAATCAAGTCCTTGTGTCCAAGTGGATTCCGTTTGTTTTTTATATCTTATAGTGCAATTTCCGGATTTAGGAGTTGTCCAATACAAGCCGGTACATTCATAGGTAGATACTGCATAAGGATTGGGCGCGTTTTCTCCCGGTGATTGACAATACCCTTCATTTAAGAAAATCAGGGCAAGGAAGAAGGTAATAAAAGGGAAAGATTTCATGCTAGCTTGCGAGATATTGATGGCTTAAATTTAAACTTATCGGTCGCACATTTCCCTAAATTTTGTTTGGAGTATTATGTCAAAATGAAGACCTTTTATAGGTAATATTACATTGTTTTTTTCAAATAATGGAAAATTTGGACAATCAATATTCAAGAGCTTGTAAGCTTGTAGAGTAAAGGTTTTGCCAGTTGGTGGTTTTTAACGTCTTGTTTATTCTCCACAATCAGCCAAAAACAAGTGAAAGAATATTCAAAAATTAACAGTTTCAATTATTGTTTTTGACCAACAATCTTTCAAAATAAGGTAACATTAGCATTAGGGAACAGTACTATCTGCTCCTTCTGGGAATGTTTTTCATAATGGATCTCATGTTTTGAATTTATTTGGTTAGATTTAAATTTACTTCTTAATTATTTCATTTTAGAAAAATAATAAAAGTGGAGATCTTTTAATTTTCATTTAAGCGAAATATTTCAAAGTTTAAAAAGTGTTTATAATACAATCATGTAAAAATAATCGAAATTATAATTAGTCAACCATGGTAAAATTAGTCGTAATGTACGGTCATCCGGAAGAACCTGAAGCCTTTGAGGCTTACTATTCTGAAACACATCTTCCAATTGCTGCAAAAATAAAAGGCTTAAGCAAGGTGGAGTTTACTAAGTTTGTGGGTACTCCGGATGGAGGTAAACCTATTCATTATAGAATGGCAGAATTGTATTTCGAGTCCTTAGAGGAGTTGCAAAAACAAATGGCTACCCCCGAAGGGCAAGCTGCTGTAAACGATATTCCTAACTTTGCTACAGGTGGTGTGGATGTGATGATTGGAGAAGTTTAAAATTGAATGAATACCTTTTTGGCTTGGTACGTACATTGTTTTTATAAAAACCATACTAAAAATATTTGTCAATGAGCAAGAAGATAGCTATTAAAATAATGTTTGGCCTGCTAGGAGCAGTTTTAATCTATCATTTTTTGATCTTCTTTGAGTTTATTCCTTATGATAAGGTATGGGCCGGTAGACTCAAGTCTGTTGAGGAAATGAAGACTTTTGAAACCTTCTCCATATTGGTGAATGTCTTTATGATAACGGTGATGATCATCAAGTACCAAAATCTCCAAAATCAGAACCCAAACAGAATAATAGATATTCTGATTTGGGTTTTTGCCTTGTTTTTTTCATTGAATACCTTTGGGAATTTATTTTCACAAAACATCCTAGAGTTAATTTTTGGAACATTGTTTACTCTGATTGCTGCAATCCTTTGCGTGCTTATAGCTAAAAAGAAGAAATGACTGTAATCATGTTTTCTTATTTTCGGACTTTATTAAAATTATAAGGAATACTCCCCTACACAGATGAATAAATACATGTTGATACTATCCATGGTTGTAGCTATTCAAGGCTGTGGTAATCCAGAGGCAAAAAGGTCCAAGTCTCAGGTCATAGAAGCAGAAACATTGCCGGAAGACCAATATGAATTGATTTTGGACAAGGTGAAGGCATTACCAAATCAAGCTGAGCTTGCTATTGCCATTATTGAAAATGGGAAGGTTAATTTTGTAGGAGTCAAACGCGAACAGGATTCAACAGTGTTTCTACAAAATAAGGACAAGGTTTTCGAAATTGGGTCCATTACAAAAGTTTTTACAGGCACTTTGCTGGCCAACTTTCTGGTAGAGGGACTTGTCAATTTGGAGGATCAAATTGACAAGTATTTAGGGTTTTCATTAAAGGGTGATGTTAAAATTACACTCAAGCAATTGGCTACCCATAGCTCAGGCTTACCTAGGGTGCCTGCAAGTTTGGAGGCCTTAAGTTTAGAAAACCCTTATAAGGATTTTGGGGAAAAGGAACTTAAAA
>NZ_CAXBOC010000468.1:0-4404 GCF_963976465.1 uncultured Cyclobacterium sp.
GTTCAACCCATCCGGTTTTCGGGAAAAATTGTTCAAAATCTTTTTGAGCGGAAGCTACGATCTGGCCTTCCTTGTTGAAAATTATGGCCCTTGAACTGGTCGTTCCCTGGTCCATGGCCATTAAGTATTGGTTATTTGGGTTCATTGAGTTTTAGCTATTTTATTAAGTACTTCTTGGCTAATTTATTAAATTCTTCCAACTCTTCAGTTATCCAAGCCTCATCTTTCTTAAGTTCTTTTGCCATAATCTCGGCTACTTTAGGTGCCATTTCCATGGAAGCTTTGGCATCAAGTAATAATATCCTACAACGTCTCGAGAGGAAATCTGCTCCATATAATTGCAAATGCCCCTCAATTTCTTCTTCACTATAGCCATGAAGATGCTTCTCTGCAGAGTTGCTTGCTAACTTTTGCAAACCATGATTTTTAAAATGAACATCTACGGTATCTTCACCCATCTTCCTAAAGGTAGTCCACTTGCCACCTGTGATGGTTATCAAGTTGCTTTTTGATACAATAACTTTGTGACTTCGGGAAATCTCCTTGGTTTTGGTACTGCCCTCTTTTGGGGCAGCGAGTGGTCTAAGACCTGCGAAAACGGAGAGCACATCAGATCGCTTTGGTGGTCTTACCAAATAGTTTTTGGCCGTATCCAATATAAAGGTAATTTCAGAAGCTAAAGGCCTTGGCTCCATCTTAGGCTTTTTCACCAAAGTATCGGTAGTTCCTACTACCAACTTCCCCTCCCAAGGCACAGCAAATAAAACCCTTCCATCAGAGGTCTCCGGAATCATCAAGGCATCTTCTCCTCCCAAAAATGAACTGTCTAATACCAAGTGTATACCTTGACTAGGTTGTATCATTTTAGGCGCCTCAGGATTGTCCATTTGTAGAATTTTGTCTGCAAATACTCCGGTGGCATTGACAACAGATTTAGCAGATATCCTGTAATTGGATTTACCAATTAAATCCCTGAATACCAAACCATTAATTCTACCATCCTCTCCCTTGGTCAACTTATTGACCCTGGCATAATTAAGGATACAGCCTCCCATTTCAATACAAGTTTTTGCAATGGCCAAGGCTAGCCTTGCATCATCAAATTGACCATCATGGTACAAGATCCCGCCTTTTAAGCCTTTTTGTTTGATTTGAGGTAGCCTTTTAATCGTCTCTTCCTTAGAAACAAACATGGATTTCCCCAAGCGTAGACTACCGGCCATCCAATCGTAAATTTTAAGACCCACCCCATACTTCAGGCGGTCAAAATAGGAGTAAAGCGGGATTACAAAGGGTTGATTAATGGTTAGGTGTGGCGCATTATTCAATAAACGCCCGCGCTCCTTTAAGGCTTCTAATACCAAGCCCACTTCTCCTTGTGCCAAATAGCGTACCCCACCGTGCACCAATTTTGTACTTCTGCTGGAAGTCCCTTTAGCAAAATCTGATTTTTCTAGCAATAAGACTTTTAATCCTCTGGACAAAGCATCCAGTGCGACCCCTAAGCCGGAGGCTCCCCCTCCAATAATTACTAGGTCCCAACTTCCCTTTTCCTCTGTGATTCTCGATAAACTGTTTTCTCTATTCATTGCCGGCTATTTACTCCACTAAAGTAACACAAAGAGAAATAAAAAGAAACAAAAGGAAATCATTTTCGTATATTTGAACCTCATTATTTCTCGAATTATGATCATTGCTAAAAGACACAAATACATATTAGACAAGCTTAAGGAAGCAGGTTATGTAAGTGTTGCTGCTTTGAGTAGAGAAATGGATGTCACAATGGTGACAGTGAGGAAAGACCTTAGAATTTTAGAAGAAAAGGGCTTGCTTTTCAGAACCCATGGAAGTGCCACTCCGGTATCTCCTTATGTCAACGACAAACCTGTCACAGAAAAAAGGCTGGTTCAAGTAAGCCAAAAGAATGCCATTGCAAGTAAGGCTACTGAACTACTTGTTCAAGATGATGTGATAATCATCGGCTCCGGCACAACTGTTTTGGCCTTTGCCCAAACCATTCCAAGGACACTTTCTCTCACAGTGTTAACCGCGGCAATGAATGTAAGCATGGCATTAATGGATGTCCCTAAGGCTGAGGTTGTACAATTGGGCGGTGTGGTACGCAAGAGTAGCAGCTCAGTCGTGGGTCATTTTGCCGAAAACATGATAAAGGATTTTGCTTGCAGCAAACTATTTATCAGTGTAGATGGCATTGATCCTGAATTTGGCCTGACTACTTCCAATTTATTGGAAGCACATCTAAACAGCATTATGATTGCTTCAGCCCAAAAAACCATAGTTTTAGCAGACAGCAGCAAATTTGGTAAAAAAAGTTTTGGAAAGATTGCCAAGATTGAAGACATAGACACTTTAATCGTAGACAAGAATTTATCCACACATTATGTAGAGATGCTGGAAGAAAAAGGGGTTGAAGTCTTATTGGTATAGGTGATTCGCTTTCTAGGGAAAATAAACCTGGCTTATTTTTAGTTACTCACTTCAAAAACCTCAGTTCTTATGATCATCTCACTCAAATCAGAAAATTTAATATCAAAGGTGAAGGTTTGATTGATGGTACTATCAGGTTGCCCCAATAGTTGGAAATTAATACTTGAGCCAATATTTCCAAAAAGCACAATATCACTTTTTTGCTTGGTGATATACTCAGCTATCGTTTGGTTTCCATTTATTTTAAAGAGCTCATTCAATTGGTCCCCAGGCAAGAATTCATACCCTTGAGCATACACAGTTGATTCAGAGGTGATGACCATTGATTCAATTGCCTGTGTAGGTTCAGGTAAGCGGGGACTGCAAGCTATGGCTGCATTAATAAAGGAAAATCGAGGTTGAGCAATGGATGCCATGACTTCGGTATAATCCAGGTCAGCAATCCCAATTTGAATGGCGGCTAGATCGAAGTCAGTCGCTTTTGTTTCTATGAAACCAGTAAAAGTTAAGCTACCTACTAAGACATACAACTCGGTGATTTTGGACTCCATGGGACTAAAAGGTCCACAATCATCAACACACGAAAACGGAATATTTGTTAGAACAACAAGGCTTAGTAAAACTAAAAATCTTTTCATATGGTAAGGGGCAAAATCTAAAAACAGCCAAGAGAATAATTCAACTATCAATGTAGTAACATTTAACGGGTATAAAAACCAATAGGGATTTATATGCTTCTATATCTTTATTAATAGACCATAGATCGAACCATACAGGAGAAGACTACATTAAAGTCAAAAAATAAATTTACTCTTTCAAAAGCCTACCATCACCCAGTTCAATGATGCGTGATGTTTTGTGTGCAAAATCCATGTCATGAGTCACCACTAAAAGTGTTTTGTTGTAGGCTTCGGTAAGCTCTTTAAAAATATTGAACACAATATCTGCATTTTTACTATCCAGATTTCCGGTGGGCTCATCACACATGATAATTAAAGGATCATTGATCATGGCCCTGGCAATGGCTACTCGTTGCTTTTCCCCGCCCGATAGTTGATAGGCCATTTTATGGGCCAGTTTTTCAATCCCTAAATCTTTCAAAAATCCATAAGCATTGTGTTCCAGCTCTTCTTCACTTAATTTATCCAACTTAAACCCCGGCAACATTACATTCTTGAGGGCGGTAAATTCATTCAACAAATAATGAAATTGAAATACAAAGCCTATTTTCTCATTCCGTAAGGAAGCCAATTCCTTTTCTGATTTACCCCTAACAAGTATTCCGTCTATTAGTAGTTCACCGGTAAAGTCAGTATCCATGGTGGAAAGAATATAGAGGAGCGTAGATTTTCCACTGCCTGATTTACCTATAATCGATGCGTACTCCCCTCTTGAAAGACTGAAGGAAACTTCTTTCAATACATCAACTTTTACTGGATTCAGAAAAGATTTGCTGATTGATTTGGCCTCTAAAATAATATTCTTTCCCATTTATTTCCCTCTAATAATGATTACAGGATCAACCTTACTTGCTTTTTTGGCAGGAAACCAGCCGGCCAAAAAGGTTGTCACCAAGGCGAATATTGCTGCTATGGAATAGTATTGTATGCCATAATCAATAGGATAGGTAGTTACCGCCGGCATGGTTGGAGAGTCAAATGGGATGGCATCTATGGTGATGGAAAGCAAGAAACCGAAAAGCACACCAACAAATCCTCCGACAATCCCAATACTCAGGCTGATTGAAATGAAAATCTTCTTCACATCAATACCGGCAAATCCTGTAGCTTTAAGTATGGCAATGGTATCCATTTTTTCATAAATGAGCATATTAAGAATATTATAAATACCAAATCCGGATACGATCAATAATGTAATCCCCACGGCATAGGAAATAATAGACCGCACTCCACTTCCTGTTTCAAACTGAGCATTGGCCGTTTGAATATCTTCTGC
>NZ_CAXBOC010000469.1:0-4373 GCF_963976465.1 uncultured Cyclobacterium sp.
AAGATTAGATTATGGTTTAAGAACGCGTAATGGAATTGGTATCGGGGTGGATAATCAATTGTTCCTTACAGATAACCAAGGGCAATGGTTGCCGGCGAATAAATTAATTCATGTTCAAAAAGGCAATTACAACGGAATGGCTTGGGGTTTGAGCCAGGAAGAAGAGCAAAACCCTCCCAAAGCCAGCCCCCCAGCCATTTGGTTGCCCGACAAGGAAATAGGGAATTCCCCTTCTGAGCCGATTCTAATGCGAGATGGACCCTATAAAGGGCAAATGTTGCATGGAGATGTAAGTAACGGGGGGATCAAACGAGACTTTTTGGAAAAAATTAAAGGTCAATATCAAGGTGCGGTATTTAGGTTTTCTCAAGGTTTTAGTGCAGGTGTTAATCGACTCGTTTGGGGGCCTGATGGTGCTTTGTATGTTGGTGAAGTGGGAATGGTAGGAGGCTGGAGCTGGAAAGAAAATCAATATGGATTGGAGAAGATTCAATACAATGGTAAAAGTACTTTTGAAATGTTGTCCATTAAAGCCAAATCTGATGGGTTTGAAATTGAATTTACCGAAGCTTTGGATCGGAAAAATTTGAATGCTGTTTCAGATAAAATGGTTATCCAACAATATAGGTACGAAGCCACTGCTGCCTATGGAGGCCCAAAACTGGATTTGGAAGCATTGAAAGTCCGAGAGTTTTTGGTTTCCGATGATGGTATGAAAATAGAACTGAAAATTGATGGGTTGAAAGAAAACCATGTGGTCTATTTTAATTTACCATTTGACTTAAAAAGTAAAAATGGAAATAAATTGTGGTCTTCAGAGGCTTGGTACACCCTTAATAAAATCCCTAATTAACAAATTCCCATGGAAAAGAAAGACAATACTGGATTTAGCAGAAGAGCGTTTTTAAGTAGGTCTACCGTTGCTTTGGCAGCCGGTGGATTAGGTATCAGCCCTTCCTTTGGTTTTGGTAAATCTGAGAAAATAAGTAGAAAGATGAGAAATATAAAAATTACCCATACTGATTCAAATTTCGAGAGAGAACCTCTATATCCATACCGGTTTAAAGGCAGTGCCATTACGCAAGCTTGGCAGGCCGTTGCCTTGATGCAGTCGGAAAGTGGAATACATAAAATAGGAATTGGTACGCAAGGAACCCTATGGTCAGACAAGACAGTGTTCCAAAATCATTCTACGACCGGCGGGAACGCATTGATGTATGCAATGACTGAGCGGGCCTTACAAATAATTAAGGGCAATAGCTTTGTAGATCCCATTACTTTACTTGACGAGGTTTTACCGGAGGTGTATGCCTATGGGCAGAAGATTACCGGAAACCCGGACCTTAAAACCACCTTTGCCTTAAATTCATTGGTACCTGTAGACAATGCGGCTTGGCTATTGTATCAAGAAGAAAATGGCATGAAAAACTTTGATGAGATGATTCCCGAGGCTTATCGCCCCGGTCTATCTCAAAAACATGATAAAGTAGCCAGTATTCCTTCTTTTAGTGTGGGGGCTTCCATAAAAGACATAAAGGCTGCTGCAGACGAGGGGCATTTTATAATGAAATTGAAAACTGGAGCAGCCGGTACACAAAAGGAAATGCTTGCCAAGGATATTGAATTTTTGACAGCGGTTCACAAAACTTTAGGTGACCGGGAAACCCCCTATACAAAAAATGGTAAAATACCTTATTATTTCGATGTTAATGAAAGGTATGAAAAGAAAGAAACCTTGGAGCGTTTTCTTGACCATGCCAAAAAGATTGGGGCTTTTGATCAAATTGCTGTCATTGAAGAGCCTTTTGGAGAAAAAAACAAGGTCTTTGTGGGCGACTTAGGGGTAAGGATTGCCGCAGATGAAAGTGCCCATACCGTAGAAGATGCCTTGGAAAGAATTGAGCAAGGTTATTCTGCTATCGCACTAAAAGCCATTGCCAAAACCATGAGCATGACCATGAAAATTGCACAGGCGGCTTACGAAAAAAACGTGCCTTGTTTTTGTGCAGACCTTACCGTTAACCCAATTTTGGTGGATTGGAATAAGAATGTAGCAGCTAGATTACATTCATTTCCGGATATGCCACTAGGTTTACAGGAAACGAATGGTCATCAATATTATAAGAATTGGGATAAAATGGTAAGTTATCATCCAATGGCCAATGAGGAATGGGTGAAAACCAAAAATGGGGTTTACCCAACCGGTAAGGATTTTTATGAAAAGAGTGGGGGCATACTGGCACCAGTTCCACATTATGAACGAATGTTTGACCATTGATTTATTTACCTCAAAATAAGATGTATTGAAGGATTCTTTACTTTCGTTTTTCAATTTCGTTTTGATATGATTTTTAGGGTAATGCTGTAGAATAGGTGCGGTGTTACCCTAATTTTATGCTTTGAAATATTTTTTTTACATTTTTTTGTTGTTCCTGCCTTATAACCAAATTTGTTACTTGAGGAAATATTTAAAATGGCTAATAAGTTTTAAAACTTGCCTAGCATTTACATTAATTGTAATTGAGCTTTTTTTTTATTCATACCATCTAAATTTATAACTGATTAGATATTTTTTATTACATAACTAGGAATAGGTATAATTTTAAGAAAAAAAGACTGGATTATTTTTTTAATTCATCAAAGTTGATTTACATTTGAAAAAATGTATTTTAAATATACAAAAGTGCATATAAAATAAATGACCTGAACTAGTCCTAGTTTTAGTTCGGTTGTATTAGTTGAATTTGGGTATAAAATTTGAGTAGTTTCAAGTAAATAAGTAGAATGTGGAAATAGTATTGGTAGACGATGACCCAATCGTTATTTTGTTACAAAAGAAATTGATGCAGAAAGCAGGCATTTCTCATCAAATTATTTCATTCAATAATGGTGAAGAAGCTTTGTCCTTTTTGACTGATAAAGGTAATGAAAATAAATATCTAATGTTTTTGGATATTAATATGCCCGGATTGTCAGGGTGGGAAGTTTTAGATGAGTTTGAAAAAAACAACAAAGGCTTAGAATTGAAAGTTATTATAATCACCTCTTCCATTGAAGATGCTGATCGGCTTAAAGCCAAAACTTATGATAGGATTGTTGATTTTTGGGTAAAACCATTCAGTTTACAAGATTTTGTAAATTTGAAAGTAAACTATGGCCTATAATTATTCAGGCCAAACCGGGAAAAGTTGTAGGGTTGAGTTGTAATAAGCTTTGTACTTTTTATATAATTATTTTTTTAAATTTTTTGGGTTCACTTAACGTATTATTTTTCTCGTTTTATAGCATATTATTTTGTCTAGTATTTTTAGTTTGCGTAGTACAGGTAAATAGATTCAATGGCATTGAGTGAACAGGAATCGATAGATTGATCAAACGATATAGGAGAAATTTAAAACAAAAGAAATTTGTGAACCTATAATTTTGCTTTCTTTCTCTCCTTATTATGCATATGTTTGGGTCGTTAAAATCGAACCCTATGAAGATTTCATGTAACCTATTAGTTTTAAGTTTGTTGGTGTGTTTTTGTTTTACCGGAACCAGCCTGTTCGCACAAGAGAAATATCCTTCTGTGAATGGGTATAAAGGAATTTGGTTTACACTCGGACAAAAGTCTGAATTTGGAGACAAATATTCAGGAGGACTTGGTACTTATACAGCCAAGCATATCCCTCTTGCCATCTACTCACCGGAAGTAAACCGCACCTTTTTCGTATACGGTGGTACCAGGAGTGAAGATGAAAAGTACCTGTTATGCATGATAGGAGAATTTGACCACAACACCGGAATGGTTTCAAAACCTGTCATTGTCTACGATAAATTAGGCGTGGATGACCCCCATGACAATCCCAGTTTAGCGATAGACGAGCAAGGTTATATATGGGTTTTTGTAAGCGGAAGAGGAAGGAAAAGAATGGGCTTTAAATATAAAAGTACATTGCCTTACAGCACGGACTCCTTTGAGCAAATTTCAGAAGAAGAAATGACCTATCCCCAGCCAAAATACATTGCGGGTAAAGGTTTCCTCAATTTGTTTACCAAGTATACCGGTGTGCGACAACTGTATTTTGAAACGAGTAGGGATGGTGATAATTGGACGAAAGATAAGCAGCTAGTAGGCATTAAAAGACCTGAGGATAAAAACAGTGGCCACTACCAAATTTCCGGGAACCATGGAGAAAAAATTGTTTTTTTCTGTAACTGGCATCCCAATGGAAATGTGGATTTGAGAACCAACCTGTATTATTTTCAAACCGAAGATTTTGGAAAAACCTGGACAGATATACAGGGTAACGTGGTAAGCCTTCCGGTAACAGATATTGCTTCCTCAGGCCTGGTCAAAGAGTATTTTAGTCAAAAAAGAAATGTATATC